>NZ_DGRD01000027.1:0-26230 GCF_002390965.1 Corynebacterium sp. UBA4397 | reverse complement strand
CCCATCTTCGGCGTCTGCCTCGGCTTCCAGGCCCTCCTGGACTACCACGGCGGGACCGTCGCACCTTGCGGCCCAGTGCACGGGCAGACGGTGCCCATGACTCTGACCCCGGAAGGCGCGCAGCACCCGGTTTTCCGGGGGCTGACCGTGGACGCGGAGCCGGATAATCCCGGCTACGTGGGCACCCAGGTACCCGTGGCCCGCTATCACTCGCTTGGCTGCATCGAGATTCCGGAGGGGATGCGCTCGCTCGCGCACACTCCCACCGAGATCGGCGAGGTAGTCATGGCGGCGGAGACGCTCGATGGCATGGCTCTGGGAGTGCAATTTCACCCCGAGTCCGTGCTCACCCCCGCCGGGCCCATCATCCTCGAGCGTTGTATCGAACAGCTTGTCAATCACCTCGTTACTCCTACTCCCTCCAGCCCAGAAAGGCTTTAGACCATGACCACCTCCGACTCCTTACACACCCTCCAGGAGTTCCTCGACATCAAGGAACCCACGGTGGAGCAGGCCACTGCCGTATTCTTGCCGCTGACCGTCGGCGATTATGACGACGTCCATATCGCAGCACTCCTCACCGCGATTCGCACCCGCGGCGAGACCTTCGCGGACATTGCCGGGGCCGCCAAGGCCTTCCTCGACGCTGGGCGCCCTTTCCCCATCACCGGCGCCGGCCTCATGGACAGCGCCGGTACCGGTGGAGACGGCGCGAATACCATCAACATCACCACTGCCGCCTCACTCGTGGCGGCCGCCGGGGGAGTGAAGATGGTCAAGCATGGCAATCGCTCCGTCTCCTCGAAGTCAGGCTCGGCCGACGTGCTGGAGGCGCTCGGCATCAGGCTGGACCTGGACCCGACGCGGGCGGTGCGCCAATTCGAGGGCGCCAACTTCACCTTCCTTTTTGCCCCGGCCTATAACCCCGCCATCGCGCACGTGCAGCCGGTACGCAAGGCGCTCGGGGTCTCCACCCTTTTCAACACGATGGGCCCGTTGCTCTCTCCCGCGCGCCCCGAGTTTCAGATCATGGGTATAGCCAATCCGGCCCAGGGGCAGATCATCGCCGAGGTCTTCCGCGAGCTGGGTCGCACCCGCGCCCTCGTGGTGCACGGCTCCGGCACCGATGAGATAGCAGTGCATGGATCCACCGAGGTCTGGGAGCTTCACAATGGGGAGATCACCCACTACGAGATCACGCCGGAGGAGATTGGCATTCCGCGCCACGAGCTCTCCGAGCTGGCCGGGGGAGACGGCGCCGAGAACGCCCGCCTCATCCGCGATGTCTTCGCTGGGAAGGGCAAGCCCGCGCATCGCGATGCCATCGTGGCCACCGCTGGGGCGATGTTCTACGTCTACGGCACTACACCCACTATCCGCGAAGGCGCTCAGCTGGCCGCACAACTTATAGATTCGGGCGAGGTGGCCGCATGGCTGCGCACCCACGAGGAGACCGACTATGGCACAGAGTAAGCCACACGATGAACCGCAAGGCGGACTGCCTACGGTGCTGGAATCGATCGTCGCCAAGCGCCGCACGCACTTGCCCGCCATCCGTGAACGCATCGCCCACGTGGACACGGAGAACCTGCCGCGCTCAACGCGTTCTCTCTTTAGTGCCCTGCAGGGCAGGAACCGCTTCATCATGGAGTGCAAGTCCTCCTCGCCCTCCCTGGGGCTCATCCGCGAGCACTATGAGCCGGGTGCCATCGCGCGGGTTTATTCGCGCTACGCCAGCGCGATCTCGGTGCTCTGCGAGCCGGATCGCTTCGGCGGGGACTATGACCACCTGCAGACGGTGGCGCTGTCTACGCACCTGCCGGTGCTGTGCAAGGACTTCATCATTGATCCCATCCAGGTCTATGCCGCGCGCTACTACGGGGCTGATGCCATCTTGCTCATGATGTCCATCGTGGACGATGAGACCTACGCGGAGCTGAAGGCCCTGGCCGAAAGTCTCGGCATGGACGTGCTCACTGAGGCCATCACTCGCGAAGAGGTTGACCGCGCGTGCGCCTTCGGTGTAGACATCATCGGCATCAACAACCGCAACCTCCACGACCTCAGCATCGATCTCACGCGCTCGGCCCAGTTGTCCGAGTATGTCCCCGCGGGCAAGGTCGTCGTCTCCGAGTCAGGCATCCGTGACAACGCCACCGTGCGCCGACTGGGCGGGCATGCCAACGCCTTCCTTGTGGGCTCCCAGTTGACCAGCCAGCCGGACATCGACCGCGCGGCCCGGCGCCTGGTCTACGGGGAGAACAAGGTCTGCGGCCTTACGTCGTGGTCCGCGGCCCAGGCGGCCCGCGCGGCCGGAGCTGTCTACGGCGGCCTCGTCTTCGCCGAGGGTTCGCCCCGCAATGTTTCACGTGAAACCGCCGCAGACATCATCTCCCACGAACCCGACTTGGACTACGTCGCGGTATCGCGCCGCGTCGATGGCTTCGAGGAGCTGGCGATGCCGGGCGTGAGCGCTATCCAGGTGCACGCACCTTATCAAGGAAGCATTGCCACGGAGCTCGATCTCATCGCCCGTGTGCGCTCGGCAGTAGGAGAGCGCGAGGTCTGGCGCGCTGTCTCCATGGACGCGCCGGAGGGTCCAGAGGTCGCTCGCGGGCTTGCCGGACACGTGGACAGGCTCGTGCTCGATGCCGGGCAGGGCGGCAGCGGAATCTCCTTTAATTGGTCCTCCATCCCCGCCGAGCTCAAGTCCACGTGCCTCCTGGCCGGGGGGCTGGGCCTGAACAATCTGCCGGAGGCGCTACAGGTTGGTACCGCCGGAGTCGATCTCAACTCCGGCGTGGAGACTTCTCCGGGGACGAAGGACTCCGGCCTCATCGCCCGGGCCTTCGCCATCATCCGGAGCACCGTCAGCGAAGAAGAACAGCACTCAGCTCTAGCAAGTAATTTGTAGTTAGTAATAGTTAACAAGCAGTTTAGGAATGATCTCATGACCGATGCACAAGAAAACCGGCAGACGCTACTTCCGGCTTATTTCGGGGAGTTTGGTGGGCAATTCGTCCCCGAGTCCCTCATCCCAGCCCTCGACCAACTGGAACAAGCCTTCGTCGACGCGCAGGCAGACCCAGAGTTTAAGAAGGAGCTCGCCGGCTACCTCAAGGACTACCTTGGCAGGCCTACTCCTCTGACTGAGGCCACCAAGCTCGGCGGCAAGGCGCGAATCTTCTTAAAGCGCGAAGACCTCGTCCACGGCGGAGCACACAAGACCAATCAGGTCATCGGCCAAGCCCTACTGGCCAAGCGCATGGGCAAGACCCGCATCATCGCGGAGACCGGCGCTGGCCAGCACGGCACAGCCACGGCCTTGGCATGCGCGCTGCTCGACCTCGACTGTGTTATCTACATGGGCGCTAAGGATGTCGAGCGCCAGCAGCCCAACGTCTACCGCATGGAACTGATGGGGGCGAAGGTGATCCCGGTGGACTCCGGTTCCGGCACCCTCAAGGACGCCGTCAACGAGGCCCTTCGCGATTGGACCGCCACCTTCCACGAGTCCCACTATTTGCTCGGCACCGCCGCCGGTCCCCACCCCTTCCCAACCATCGTGCGCGAGTTCCACCGCGTCATTTCGCGTGAGGCCAAGGCGCAGATGCTCGAACAGGTCGGCGCCCTTCCCGATCTCGTCGTCGCCTGCGTGGGCGGCGGCTCCAACGCCATCGGCATTTTCGCCGACTTCATCGACGAGGAGGGTGTGGAGCTCGTCGGCGCCGAGCCGGCCGGCGAGGGTCTCAGCTCTGGCCATCACGGGGCCACCATCAATAACGGCACCGTCGGCATCCTGCACGGTGCCCGCAGCTACCTGATGCGTAACTCCGACGGCCAGGTCGAGGAGTCCTATTCCATCTCGGCCGGCTTGGACTACCCGGGCGTGGGCCCGCAGCACGCCTACCTCTCGCAGACGGGTCGCGCCACCTATGTGGGCATCACCGACGCGGAGGCCCTGGAGGCCTTCCAGCTCCTCAGCAAGAAGGAGGGCATCATCCCCGCGCTGGAGTCCTCCCACGCGCTGGCATACGCCCTCAAGCGCCGCGACGAGGACATCACTATCCTAGTCTCCCTCTCCGGCCGCGGCGACAAGGACATCGACCATGTACGCCATACCCTCGAAGCACGTCCCGAATACATCCTCAAGGAGGAGAAGTAAATGACTGCGCGTTATGAGAAGCTCTTCACCACACTCGCGGACCGCAATGAGGGAGCCTTCGTCCCCTTCATCATGCTGGGGGATCCCAGCCCGGCGGAGGCGCTCGACATCGTGCGTGCGGTCGTGTCCGCCGGCGCAGATGCGCTCGAACTAGGCGTGCCCTTCTCCGATCCTGTGGCAGATGGCCCCACCATTCAGGCCTCTCACATTCGCGCCTTGGCGGGTGGCGCCACGGTGGACTCCGCCATCGAACAGATTAGGACCATCCGGGCCGAGTTTCCGGACGTGCCCATCGGCATGCTGATCTATGGCAACGTTCCCTTCACCCGCGGTCTGGAGACGTTCTACTCTGAGTTCGCCGCCGCAGGTGCCGATAGCATCTTGCTTCCCGATGTCCCGGTGCGCGAGGGCGCTCCCTTCGTCGCCGCCGCCAAGGCTGCGGGTATCGACCCCATCTTCATCGCTCCGGCACGCGCCTCAGAGCGCACCTTGGAAGGCGTGGCTCATAGCTCGCAGGGCTACATCTATGCCATCTCTCGTGACGGCGTGACCGGCACAGAGAAGAAGTCCGAGACCCGGGGTCTCGATGAGGTGGTGGCGAATGTCAAGCGTTTCGGGGGAGCACCCATCCTTCTTGGTTTCGGCATCTCCAGCCCAGCAGATGTCGAGGCAGCGATCGACGCAGGTGCCGCCGGTGCCATTACCGGCTCTGCCATCACCAAGATTATTGATCGCCATGTTTCACGTGAAACCACAACCGGCGCGGTGGACGAGGATCAGGCACCCGCCCACATTGATGACATGGATGCCTTGGCTGCGGAGCTTAGCGATTTCGTGCGCGGCATGAAGGCCGCCACCCGCAAGGCGGCTCAGTAGGGAAAAGCTTCGTATCGCAAAACTGGAATCCCCGCCAGACCGGCCTCATTGAGGGCCGACTGGCGGGGATCCTTCTATTCGCAGCTGCGGCTTTGCTTCAGCTAACAGAACAA
Source organism: Corynebacterium sp. UBA4397 (assembly GCF_002390965.1). Classification (NCBI taxonomy): domain Bacteria; kingdom Bacillati; phylum Actinomycetota; class Actinomycetes; order Mycobacteriales; family Corynebacteriaceae; genus Corynebacterium; species Corynebacterium sp. UBA4397. Next base: position 21,076 of record NZ_DGRD01000027.1, on the reverse strand, counting down.
ATAGGGGGAGTGTTTCACGTGAAACTCTACTTGTCCACGATCTCTTCGACCTCGAACTTCTCGGTCTCCTCGATCTCTTTGATCTCCTCGGGGTCCTTCAACTCGGCGACGTGCTTGCGAGCGAACTTGTCCAAGGCAAGGGCTATGGCACCATCACCCGTAACGTTGGCTGCCGTACCGACAGAATCGATAGCGATGTAGGCCGCAATCATGAGAGCGACCATGCCATCATCAAAGCCCATATTGGACTGCAGCAGGCCAACGGCGACCATGACCGCACCACCCGGCACACCGGGAGCGGCCACCATCATGATGGCAAGCAAGAGCAGGAATCCAAGTGCGTGGCCGAAGGAGACATCCATGCCCGTCATGTACACGATGGCGAAAGCATAGAAAGTCAGCTTAATCATGGAGCCGGAGAGGTGAATCGCGGCGCACAGCGGAATGATGAAGCCAGCGACAGGCCTGGAAATGCCGTTCTTCAACGCACAGCGCAGGGTGACGGGAATCGTGGCCGCGGAGGAGGAAGTGCCCAGGGCCGTGAAGTAAGCGGGTGCCATGTTCTTCAAGGCGCTGAAGGGATTACGGTGCGAGATCGCGCCGGCAACGAGGTATTGGAGCAAGAGATAAACCATCGTCATAACTACCGCAAGCACTAGAACTTTGGCGAAGGCTGAGAGAACCGTTGGAAGGTTGCCGTTCATCCCCAGACTGAGGAACATGCCGAAGATGAATACAGGAAGGAGGGGCACAACGAAGCCCCAGATCACCTTGATGATAACGTTTTCTAGTTCATGAGCCACTTTGAAGAGGTTCTCGGATTTGACCGCCGTCATGCCGACACCAATGCAGAAGGCCAACAGTAACGCGGACATGACCTCCAAGGGAGCGGGCATTTCAACCTCGAAATAAGGCTGCAAAGCACCCTCATTCACATCAGAGATGCTGGTGGAAATCTCATGGCCCTTCAGCAGAGCCGGATAGATCGCAAGGGAAAGACCATAGGCGATGAGCCCGGCGACAATAGTAGAGCCATAGGATACGGCGACCGTAATACCTAGCCACTTTCCGGCACCACGACCCATACCGGCGATGGCCGGCGTAACAAGGGCGAAGATAAGAACGGGGATGAAGAAGCCGAGGAAGTTGCTGAATAGGCCGTTGAAGGTGGCAAAAATGCGACCAAACCACTCGGGGACGAAGAAGCTGAGGGCTATGCCAAGAATGATGGCGACGATAATACGAAAGAGCAGGGAGTTAGCTATACCCTTGGGACTCATAGTTATACTTTCCGGATTTGGAGAGCCCAACGCCACACGCTAGCGGGGATAGCTTGCACGACGCCAGGCAGAGGAAGACTATTCTCGCGGCCCCGAACAGGCGCACCCGACCAGGCCACCCACGGAATGTTACCTGAACAAAAGTAAGAAGCGAACCGATATGACCCAGGCCTTGAGCAATCTCTCAAGGATTTGACCCCTTTCGGGTCTTTCACTTGCCTCGCCCAGACAGGGAAATCCACAGCGGATCCTGGAAGTTGCGAGAAAAATGATACAGGAGTGAATACGAGGGATTTAACCCGCGCCAACGATAGGCGATAAGATGAGGGGCATGCTCGCAGTTGGAATCATCATGCTTATCGTCGCCGCGCTCCTCCTCATTGTCGGCGGCCTCGCTGCAACCGGACACCTTCCGGGCAACAACGTGATTGGTCTGCGGCTCGTAGAGATCCGCAAGTCCCGCGCAGCGTGGGACAATGCCCATAAGGTGGCTGGACTTTTCTGGGTACTCTCCGGCGTAGCCCTCCTCTTTGGCGGCATCGCTGCACTGAATGCCTCGGGTTGGATGTGGCTCCTGCCCACCGCCATGTTGATAGTTTCCGTTCTTGCGCTCTCCGTGGGTTCAAACATGGGAAGCCGCGCAGCCTATCTTTTCGACCAAGCCCACAAAGAGGAGGAGGAAGGCTGCGGTGATAGCTGTAACTGTGGTGATTCCTGTGATTCCGCCTCGGAGCAGCCGGCCGCTGAGGTCGACCTAGGTGCCCTGCGCCAGGCCGCGGAAAAGTCAGACAAGCAATAGAAACTTTGCCCTAAGGACAAGGGCAGTGGGGGAGGGCGACACCTCCTCAATGCAGCACAGTGACGTTATTATTGCGGTCAGCCAATCGTCGCGCTTTAGTCACAATCGAAAGTACCTTGGCGATAGTGCTGGGAGCTCGCTGAAACGAAACGTAGAGAAATTGTTGTGAGCCACAGCGATTTCAGTTGCATATGGGATAGCGTCCTAGTTTTGGTTGGGCAGACCAATGATTGGAAACCTACTCCATTGCAGATGGGATAATGTCCCTGTCACGTTTCTGCTGACGGGATAACTACATCAACCTAAGGCTTAAAAATGCTCCACCAAGGAGTTATGCCAACTCTGGCTACTGGATTGTGTTTCTGTCCATGCTATACAGCGATGTACTGAGCCTCAAGCATGTTCTCCGCCCTAAGAAAACTCGGCAAAACTTTAAAAGGGTAGGAAAGATCAAGAAAGAGCAAAGAAGAAAAAGTCTTCCTTGTTCTGCGGCAATCTGCAAGTGTGCGCCCTGAGGAGTTAAGTCTGAGGGTGATCGCGCGAGGATTGAGAGAATCTGGGGAGAGGGGGATATTCTGGATAACATGAGTAGATGTTCGCGACGCATGTTTCTTCTCGGTACCGCAACCACGTTCGCAGGGGCGTATCTCGCCGCCTGCGGTAAGTCACCTTCGGCTGAAATCGCCGCCACGGGCATTCCGGTGGGATCCGCAATTATCGTGGACAAGGTGATCTTCGCCCAACCCACCGCCGGGATATTCAAGGCCTATTCGCAGACCTGCCCACACCAGGGCAACCTCATCACCAAGGTTGAGGGAAGCACCGCAACCTGTACCTCCCACTACACCTCTTATAACCTGATTGACGGATCCGTCATCAGCGGACCGGGAACCAAGCCGCTTGAAGAGTATGGCATTGACAACGACGGCACGACAGTAAAGACAACGGGTGCTTAGAACCTCCTAGGAGTTGAGCCTAGTGAGTGTCGAATTTCCATAGTTTCACGTGAAACCACGGTTTTCCGTTTGCGGGGGAAGGGAGGGAGATGAACCCCTCTGAGGGCAGAGGGGATAAACTCAGCGACATGAAACAGCGCTTCCCCAAAGTGGATCCCCTCATAGTCCTCATTGTTTCTGCGGTCCTAACGGCCATCATCTTTCCGGCGCGTGGCCAATTCGCGGAGATCTTCGGGGATCTCACGAATGTCGTCATTGCTCTACTCTTCTTCCTTTATGGCGCTCGACTCTCCACGCAAGAAGCCCTCAACGGCATCAAACACTGGAAGCTACACCTGACAATCCTCGCCTTTACCTTTGTGCTCTATCCTCTGGTGGGCCTGGCGCTGCGCCCGCTGACGGCATTCATATCCCAAGATATGTACCTGGGAATCTTGTACCTAACGCTCGTTCCGTCCACGGTGCAATCCTCCGTAGCCTTTACCTCCATCGCACGTGGAAACGTAGCCGGCGCAATAGTCTCCGCCTCAGCCTCAAACCTCGCGGGAGTGTTTCTTACGCCACTGCTGGCCATGCTGCTCATGGGAGCGGGCGATGGCATTCACCTCGAAGCCTCGGTATTCCTCGAGATCGCCTTGCTACTACTCGCACCCTTCATACTTGGACAACTCACGCGGCGGTGGGTGGCCGGGATTGCGGCAAACAAAGCCACCAAGATTGTGGATCGCGGATCCATCACGATGGTGGTCTATTCCGCGTTCTCCAAGGGCGTGGTGGACGGCATTTGGGGGTCCATCCAGGTGGGCGATATCCTCTTCTTAATCGCATTCTCTGCGGTTCTAGTTGCCTTCATGCTATGGCTAACACGGGTCATTAGCGCCAAGCTTGGCTTCAAACGGGCAGACATCATCGCCATCGAGTTCTGTGGTTCGAAGAAGTCTCTTGCCACTGGGCTGCCGATGGCCTCGGTCATCTTCGCCTCGGGGGGAGCCTCCCTGGGACTTCTCATCCTGCCTCTCATGATCTACCACCAGGTTCAGCTGATGATCTGCTCCTGGCTGGCAGCCCGCTATTCACGCAGCGCGGAGGAAAGCTAGACTCTGATCCCATGAGTGAGAACCTGTATGTACGCACTACCATGAACGTCACCGGAGTCGGATCAGCAATTCACGTCGCAGAACTTGCTGAGAAAGACGCCCAGACATGCACGCTCCTGCGCATGATTGCGCTCGCTCCGAATGACTCAGTCATGGGCGCAGCCACTCCACGTACTTCGGTGGGAAGCATCGACATTCCACATTCCGAGGTTCCTCATCCGGATACGTATAGCAACTTCCCGGACATCGTTGCCGAGCGCGTTGACGCCGAGACCTTTGCGGGGTTGTGGAACGAGGCCATGGCACTCTACGGCGAAATCTAGTCCCTAGAATACGAGATTGACCAGAACCATATAAAATGCGGTTCCGCCGAAAATAGACAGCGCCGAGTGGCTCCGCCAGAGATGCAGTGCCGCTGTAACTACGGCCGCCAGGCACGCCGCAGCGGCTCCACCGGGCGCCTCAGCCTGGGAACGCAGCGTATAGACCACCAGCACCGTCATGACGCCGACTGGCATGGTGATCCCCAGGAGCCCAATCAGCTGACTCTCTTTGAGGGCCTTGACAAAGCTAAAAGGCAACTGCCGCAGCAACACGGTCACCACCGCAATTGGTAGCAACACTGCGGCGACCATCCCAAGATCTACTCCAGCCGGCACTAGCCCTCACCACCTTGAGAGTGGATGCATCCAGTACTCGAGTCCTCGGCGACGACGCGGGAGACAGGGGAGAGGCGCCACGACAGCGCCTTGTCCAGTCGCGGGGATAGGTAGCGCAGCAGTAGAAGCAGGAAATAGGCACTAAGCGCCACGACGAGCAACTGTTGCGGGAATAGCACGCCCGCTAGTATCCCGAAGATGGCTGCGCTAACAGGCAGTGAAAAGTCGCGATTATTCTGAAAGCAGTCGATAGCAAGAACCACGAAAAGCGCCACGAGCGCGAAGTCGAGGCCCTGAACACTGGGCGGAATAATCTGGCCAGCTAAAGCGCCTATGAGGCCGCCTCCCACCCACAGGGACTGGCAGAAGACCTGGATGGTGAGAAGACGGGTGCCGCTGGGAACGTCACCGCGCGGTAGGGCGGAGACGATGGCATAGGCTTCGTCGGTAAGCGCGTAGGTGGAATAGGCGCTGCCGAGGCGGTTTTTGATCTGTTGGCGTGGGAACGTCAATCCGTAGAATACGTGCCGGAAGTTGACCATGAAACCCGTCAGCGCGGAGGCGAGGGCGCTGGTGCCACCGGTGACCATGGTGATGGCGAGGAACTCCATCGAGCCGGCGTAGATGACGAAGGAGAAAACCGGTGCCCACCACCACTCGAAGCCTGACTGCACCAATAGGATCCCGAAGGCTATACCAAGAGGCACTACCCCTAGCGCCAACAACCAGGCATCCTGCAGACCTTTTCTCACTTCCTGAAGCATAGGCTAGATACTAACGCATTAGACGCGCCGCATAATTCCGCAGGGTCAGAGCAGCGGCTAGTTATCCTCGAGGTTGGCCGGATAGGTGGAGTAAAGGGGAAGAGGCATGGGCTGGCGCTTCATAACATCCGCCCACAGATCGGCGCCGCCGGGCGTGATGACGTCCTGCGCTAGGGCAGGAGCCACAAACCAATCGCCGCGCTCAATCTCCTCATCCAATTGCCCCGGCGCCCATTCGGCGTAGCCGGCGAACATGCGCATGCCAGTGACCAGCTCGGCCACCTCCTCGGGCTCGGAACGCAGATCCACGTGAACAAGGCGCGGGGCCAGCCGGTTGATCTGTGTGTGCTCGTCGATATTGACGCCCTGCTTGGTCATCCCAAGTCCCACAACGGACTGCTGGTTGAGCGGACCCCCGATGTAGAGCGCCTGCGGCTTGCTCACCACGGGGAGCCACTCGGGCAACACGTTGAATAAAGCCACCTCGGAGCGCTTACTGAGATCGACACCGAAAGTGAGCATGTCATTGTGCTCAATGACGAGGACGACTGAGCGGGAGAACTGTGGCGCGAGGATCCCCGGAGCGGCCACCAGAAGCTGTCCGGGTGCGGGTTCGTTGCGCTCGAGCGCGTTAAAGAGTCTATCTGCGTACATATTGTTACTTAGACTCCCACCACTGGCGCAACTTCGCAATCGCCTCTTCTCTATCGAGGGGGCCATGTTCGAGCCGCTGTTCCTTCAAGAAGGCCCAGGCCTGGCCTACCTCGGGCCCGGGCGAAAGCCCGAGAATCCGCATGATCTCGTTGCCATCCAGGTCTGGGCGGACGCGAGCTAAGTCCTCCTGCTCCTCAAGCACCTCAATGCGATGGACCAATTCGTCGTAGGTGCGCTGCAGACGCCGGGCTTTGCGCTCGTTGCGGGTGGTGCAATCCGCGCGCACCAGCTTGTGGAGCCGCGGCAGGAGCTCACCGGCATCAGTGACGTAGCGGCGCACCGCTGAGTCCGTCCACTGGTTCTCCCCAAAGCCATGGAAGCGCATGTGCAGATAGACCAGCTGCCCGATCTCCTCAATTATGGCCTTGGGGTACTTGAGCTTCTTCAGGCGACGACGCGCGAGTTTAGCCCCCACGACCTCGTGATGGTGGAAAGTAACCTTGCCCGAGGAGGTATCGCGGGTATCGGGCTTGCCAATATCGTGCAGCAAGGCGGCCCAGCGCAGCACGAGGTCGGGGCCGTCCTCCTCCTGCTCGACCGCTTGGCGCAATACGGTGAGCGAATGGGCGTAGACATCCTTGTGCTGGGCGTGCTCATCCGGAGTCATATGCAGTGCCGAGATCTCGGGGAATACATAATCCGCGATACCGGTATCAACCAATACGTCGATGCCGTCCCAGGGAGCAACGCCACACATGAGTTTGTCTAGCTCCGCGTGGACTCGCTCGACGGTGATGCGCTGGATCTCGCCGGCCATCTCATGCATAGCGGCCAAGACTCGGTCCGCTACGCGGAACTCGAGCTGCGAAACGAAGCGAGCGGCACGCAACATACGCAGCGGATCATCGTGGAAAGACACTTCTGGCGCGGCCGGGGTATCTAGGACCCCAGCAGCCAGATCCTGTAGGCCACCCATAGGATCGTGGAACTGGCTGGTGCCGTCCGCGCGCAACTCGATGGCCATGGCATTGACCTTGAAATCGCGGCGAATGAGATCACCCTCGAGGGTATCGCCGTAGACGACCTCGGGATTGCGCGAGTCCCCATCGTAGGTGTCGGCGCGGAAAGTGGTGATCTCGATCTGCTGGCCCTTGAAAGCCGCAGAGACCGTGCCGAAATCTATCCCCGTGTCCCACACGGTCTCCGCCCACTCCTCGAGGATCTCTTTGACCACTACTGGGCGGGCCGGAGTGGTGAAGTCAAGATCGTGGCCCAGCCTGCCCAGCATGGCATCACGCACCGAGCCTCCGACGAGATAAAGGGGGAAGCCGCGCTCGGCAAAACGCGAAAGGAGGCCGGCCAACAGGCCACTGAGCGAGGAAGCGGTGCTGTCCGCGCGGGCAAGTACGCCGATTAGCTGAGTGTCCTGAGAATTCACGGGTGTGAGTCTACTACGATTGAGGGCGATGACTAACCACAAACAAAGCGCCTTTCGCGGCTCCGACACCCCGGGAAGCCCCCAGGGTGAGGGCCAAGGGAAAGGACAGGGCCGCAACCGCCGCCGTCGGCGCAAGCGTGCGGATAACCGTAACCGCCGCCCGCAGCGCCACCAACAGGGCGGCAATACGCGCATGATCACGCGCGACGAGACCTCCGCCGGTGGTCTCGTGGTCTCTGGCCTGGCCGAGGCCGTGTCCCCCGAAGGAGACGTCGATCTCTCGCGCATCTACGTAGCACTTATCGGGCGGCTCGACCGCCGCGGCAGGCTGCTGTGGTCGATGCCCAAAGGGCACGTAGAAAACGGCGAAAGCAAAGATGTCACGGCCGAGCGCGAGGTCTGGGAGGAAACCGGCATCAACGGCACGGTTTTTGCCAGCCTCGGCGTCATCGACTACTGGTTCGTCTCCGAGGGCGTGCGCATTCACAAGACGGTGCACCACCATCTCCTGCGCTTTGTTGACGGCGTGATGAATGATGAGGACCCAGAAGTCACCGAGGTTTCTTGGATTCCTGTTTCCGAGCTCATCGAGCACTTGGCCTATGCGGACGAGCGCAAACTCGCGCGCATAGCCCACGATCTTCTGCCCGATCTCGCCAGAAAGGAAGCCGCAGCGGGAAAGGCAACCCCGCGGTGACGCGCCCCAGACTCTATCGCCGGGGCAGGACCGCCGCGGCCACCGCCGCTACAGCGGGCTTGCTGGCGCTTAATGCGCCTTGGGCGGGTGCAAACACGGTCGAGGGCCCGCAGTTTAGCCCCGCAGCAGTGGTCGATACCCAGCAGTGGTCTGCGGCAAGGGCCTCCGACGAGCTTGACTTCGACCTCCTAGAGGCCCAGTCCATCTCGGTGGGAGATGCCATGCACCTGCGCTTCCTCCTGCACAATCCGACTTCCTCTACCGTGGATGATCTCCAGATCACCAGCCGCCGCGGCGATGCCGTGGCCTCCACCGACAGCGCTAGGGAGCAGTTGGCGGGCGGCGCCTTCCCTTACTTCGGGGCCTCCACCACGGCGGATTCCCTGGCGCCGGAGGAGACCAAAGAGGTAGAGCTCATCGTGCCGACTGCCTTGGCCGATGAGACCACCTTGGCCATCGATGAGCCTGGCGCCTACCCGCTGATGTTTACGCTCACCGGCTCCCGCGATGGGCAGGCCACGAGCTTTGCAGAGGAGCGCCTGATCTACGACGTCGCGCCTTCCGCCACCCCAGAACCAGGACAAGAACCAGAACAGGCCACACCACAACCGGACCAAGCCGTGCAACAAGATCCACCTCAACAGCACGCGTTGACCGTGGTCTATCCCATTACCTCGGAGATCGACATCGTCCCTGGTGATACCGGTGGAGAAGGCCTCATTTTGAGCAATGACAACCTAGCCTCAGAGCTCGCGGAAGGTGGGCGCTTGAGCGCCCTGCTCGACTCCTACTTCTCCCATAACCTGCGCGGCGCGGGCTGCGTGGCGCTCGACCCAGCCCTGATCGATACCGTGGACCGCATGGCCAGGGGCTATACCGTCAATCAGACCAGGCCTTCCGTTGCCCAGCGCCCCCAGCGCCTGCGCGATTCCTGGTTCGATTCCGATCGCGATACCCGCGGAGAGCCCGGGACAGGCTCGCAGGCGGCGGCGGCGTGGCTGGCCCGGCTGAAGAATCTCGACTGCACCATGACCATGCCCTGGGCCAACTCCGATGCCTCGGCCGTGGCCCACACCAACAACGGCTTCCTCAAGTACGAGGCCACTCAGCGTGGGGCGGAGACTATCGAGCGCATCACGGGCAAACCCGTGAGCACTGATCTCCTCGCGGTGGGTTCGGGCTATATCTCGCAGTCCCTCGACGTGCCCACCCTGGTGGCTAACAACTCCCAGTGGAAGGGCAGGGCGGCTACTTTCGACGCCTCCCTGGGCGCGCTGCTGGCACATACCGGCAGCAAGCCGCAGACGGTGGGCTATTCCAACCCGCAATTGCGCTATGACTACTCCATGGACTCAGGCCTCTCGCGGGCCTTGAGCGGTGCCGCCGGCTTATCCGTGGCTGCGCGGGCCGGGGATACCGTGGCGAAGCTACCCAACTACCAGGGGGAAAGCTCGGCGGAGGCGGCGCTCGATGCCGCGCAGAGCCTGGTGGACTCGGGGACCTCGACTGCCAGGGGCGTCGCCCAGCTGCCCATCGAGGATCAGGATTCCGCCCAGCCGGGCAGCCCCTATGCGGATCCGGCAGCCTTTAGTGATGCTGAGATTGTGCGCGTGGAGCAACAGGCGCGCTATACCGACGATCTCACCAACATCATGGTCAATGACCCATCCATCGCGCTTACCCGCTACGGCTTCACGCTGCCTCTGCGCCGCGGGCTCATCTCTTCATTTTCCATCACCGATCGCGCCACGAGTGCGCAGTTCTCTGAGGCCGTGGCCACGTCCAATGAGCGCCTCGAGAAGCAATCCGAAATGCTGCGTGAGCTGCGTGATTCGGTCTCCCTTATCCCCCCGGGCAACGTTTATACGCGTGTTTCCGAGTCGTCGCCGCTGCTCATCGTGGCCGAGAACGGTCTGCCTTTGCCGGTGGAGGCGCGCATGCTTTACGAAGCCTCCGATGACAGCGTCCTCAACACACCGGCCACTGTGCGCATTCCGGCCAAAGGCTCGATTACCGTGTCCATGACGGCTTCAATGCCCAATGACACCGACCGCTCCGATATCCGGTTGTGGCTGGCGACACCTAATGAATCGACCATTTCCCAGCCGATCAATATCGCTGTGCAGACGCGGGCCGGTATCCTAAGCGTGTATGGCGTCGGCGTAATCGCCGCGCTCGCACTGGTTCTGGCCACGTTGTTCCGGCTCGGAAAGAAGAAAAAGAATAGGCGACAAAGATAGCTCCTCTATGACTAAAGATCTAGGCCATTCGGCCAACCCCCAGGGAATAGGAACCGAGTCGGTGGAGGCAAGCACCGCCGCCACTACAGCTCCGAGTTCCTCGATCGGAGCACGCCGGCGAATTGTGACTGCCTCGCCTCCCGCGCCCGTGCCGGATCGCCGCAGTGCTCCCGCTAATCAGACAGGCCCTGTCGCTCCTGTGGAGGATAAGTCCGCGCTGCGCCGAATCAGGGCCCAAGCTTCGGACACAGATTCTGCCTCCGCCTCAACCTCAGCGGCGGGGGAGGAGTCAGCGCAACAGCGCTCGGACTCCGACAGCTCTGTGGTGCGTGCCACTGGGTCAATGGCTCTGGCCACGATGATCTCCCGCATCACCGGCTTCCTGCGCAATGTACTGATCGGTTCCTCGCTCGGCCCGGCTATTTCCTCCGCGTTTACCACCGCAAATCAGCTGCCGAACCTCATCACCGAAATCGTCTTGGGCGCGGTGCTGACCTCTCTGGTGGTCCCGGTTTTGGTGCGTGCGGAAAAGGAGGACGCCGATCGCGGCGAGGCCTTTGTCCGGCGCCTGTTTACACTCGCTTTCTCCTTGCTCGGCATCGTCACCATCGCTTCCTGCATCTTTGCCCCGCAGCTGACCATGATGATGTTGCCGGAAGATGGCAAGGTCAACGGCATCCAGGCCACCTCCTTCGCCTTCCTCCTGCTGCCGCAGATCTTTTTCTACGGGCTCTTCGCCCTCTTCCAAGCGGTGCTTAATACCAAGAATGTTTTCGGTCCCGGTGCGTGGGCGCCGGTGCTCAATAACATCATCTCCATCGCTGTTCTCGTGGCCTATCAGCTGGTTCCCGGTAGCCTGCATCCCCAGGCGCCCTCGCCGGTGAGTGATCCTCACGTGCTGCTGCTGGGCTTGGGCACCACCCTCGGTGTGGTCTTGCAGTGTCTGATTCTCTTCCCCTCCCTCAAGAAGGCGGGGATTAACCTGCGGCCGCTGTGGGGCCTCGATGATAGGCTTCGGCAGTTTGGCGGCATGGCGCTGGCCATCGTGGCCTATGTGGCCATCTCGCAGCTGGGCTACGTCATCACCACGCGTGTGGCCGCTACTGCCGATGCGGGTGCTCCCTTTACCTATCAGCAGGCCTGGCTGCTCTTGCAGGTTCCTTATGGCGTCATCGGCGTCACCCTGCTGACGGCTATCATGCCGCGCCTGTCCCGCAACGCAGCCGACGGCGACGTTAAGGCCGTGGTCAGGGATCTCACGCTCGGCACCAAGCTGACCTTCATCGCGCTGATTCCCGTGGTCGTCTTCATGACCGGCTTCGGGATCCCCATTACCCGCGGCCTTTTCCAATACGGTCAATTCGATAGCGCGGCGGCGGAGCTACTCGGCCTGACTTTGAGCTTCTCCGCCTTCACGCTCATTCCTTATGCCTTGGTGCTTCTGCACCTGCGCGTGTTCTATGCCCGCGAAGAGGCGTGGACGCCGACGTTCATCATCGCCGGGATCACTTTCACCAAGATCGTGCTCTCCCTGCTGGCGCCGCACGTTGCGGACTCCCCGCAACGCGTGGTGATCCTCCTGGGTACTGCCAACGGCTTCGGTTTCATCGCCGGTGCGGTCATCGGCGGCTTCCTGCTCAAGCGCAAGCTCGGCAGCTTGGGTGGGCGCGCGGTCATGGCCACCACGGCCTGGGCCACCTTCTCCTCCCTCATCGGCTTGGGAGTGACCTATCTGCTCAGCCTGGCGTTGAATGCGGTGCTTCCTGCGGATCTTCCGGGCATCGTGGTCCTCGTTCGCCTAGCGGTCTACGGGCTCACCTTCGTCGTCGTCACCGGGTTGGTGCTTTCGCGCTCCGGCCTGCCCGAGGTGGTCAACTTGGGCCGCCAGCTCCAGCGCATCCCTGGGCTTTCTCGCATCATCAAGATCGACGAGGCCGCGGCAATCGAGGTCGAGGCCCCGGATATGCAGGAGATCCAGCCCATCTTCAACCAGGATGCCTTCAACTCCTCTCCCATCCCGCCACCCATGTCTGCCGGCATCGTCCGCGGTCCGCGGCTGGTGCCTGGCGCACCGGTCTCGGATGGCCGCTTCCGCCTGCTCCATGACTGCGGTTCCGTCCCCGGCGCCCGTTTCTGGCAGGCCCGGGAGCAGGAAAGCGGGCGCCTGGTCTCCCTGACCTTCGTGGATACCACGGGCGAATCCCCGCTGGCTCCGGCACCTCCGGCCATTGCGGCCCGGCGCTCGGCCGCGGTATCGCGCAGCACTCGCCGTCTGGCAGAGCTTAACCTCGACTCCGTGGCGGATAATGTCGATATCTTGTCCTATCGTTCCGGCTGCCTCGTGGTCGCCGATTGGGTCGAAGGCACCTCGCTCAAGGCGGTCGCCCAGGCAGGCGATTTGGATCCGCACGCGGTGGCGCATGCTCTGTCGAAGCTGGTGGCGGATACCACCACGGCACACCACAACCACCTCGTCTTCGGCCTCGATAACCGGGACCGGATTCGGATCTCTACGGACGGCGTCGCCAAGCTGGCCTTCCCCGCCGTCTTGGAGCGCAATACCCCGGCCAAGGATGCCGAGGCCATCGCTTCGGCCATCTCCTTGTTGGTGGATGCCACCAGCCCCACCCCGGAGGTGCTGCGCTCGATCGCGGAGGATGCAGCGCAGGTCAAGCCTGTGCCGCAGGGACAAGAGACACAAGCTACCGAGGGTGCGGTATCTACGGAAGGCACAGAACACACAGAATCCGAGGCCCCGGCGGATACTACGCTGCGCGAGATAGCCCGGCGTCTGGAGGCCTATGCCCACGAGGAGGAGCCGGATGGCACCATCGTGGAGGAGAAGCTCTCCATCGCCCAAGAACCCACGCATAAGGTCAGCGAGCCTGAGGCAACCACCGGTTTTGGCGGGCGCGGATACTCCGGGTCCGGGGTCTTTATCATCGCTTTCCTGGCTACGATCTTCGTCGTGGGCATGGCGGCACTGACCACGTGGATCATGTCACTCATTGGTAACGGCGACTCGAATTCGCCGGTTGATTCCGACTCACTCAAGCAAGAGACCAGCACTGCGCGCATGGCCCCAGCGGTGTTGTTGCGGGAGGATAGTGCGCTGAGCGTTCCGGAAGGTGCCCAACAACCTGCGCTGATCGACAACGCCTCCGCACCGGCCTGGTCCACGCAGGAGAAGGGGAGTGGGGTGCTGGTCAAGCTCAGCGAACCGGCGCAGCTTAGCGTCATCCAGCTCTCGCAATCCTCGTCGCAGGGCGCGCAGTTTGAGGTCTATGGAGTGCATTCCGCCTCCTTCGACCCTGCTAATCCCACACCGGCCACCTTGCCGCTGCTCGCGGCAGGGGAGTTCGAATCCACCCAGGCCGATTTCGAGCTGCGGGAGTCCGCGGAATCCTTCGACTCCGTCCTCGTCCTCATCACCCAATTGCCGGAATCAGGTACCGCAACATTAAGTGATGTGCAGATCATCGGGCGGCCGCACAGCTAGCGCCAAGCCAGTTCCCCGCATCCTCTACTCACATCCCCGTCGCCACCGTTTCTCTCTCGGAGTACGGTGGCGATGGGCATTTTAAAACCCTCCTCACCGTGGTTTTCCCTTAGTTTTCGCGTTGATTTTACTTCAAGTGTTGACTAATTCGTGGGGAAGAGTACAATGCCTGTTGATACGTCACCAACCAACTTAGGAGATTTAAATGTCTAACCTTGCAGGCACCTGGACCCTCGACCCCGCTCACACCTACATCGGCTTTATTGCACGTCACGCCATGGTCACCAAGGTCCGCGGCAAGTTCGAGGACTTCGAAGCCTCTTTCACCGTCGCCGAGAACATTGATGATTCCACGGCAAAGGCAACCATCAAGGCAGCCTCCATCAACACCGATAACGCCGACCGTGACAATCACGTCAAGAGCGATGACTTCTTCGCAGTAGAGAAGTTCCCCGAGCTGACCTTCGTCTCCACCGGTTTCGACGTCGACGCACAAGGCAACGGCACCGTCACCGGCGATCTCACCATCAAGGGTGTCACCAAGCCCGTCACCCTTGACGTCGAGGCAGACGGCGTGGCCGAGGATCCCTTCGGCAACACCCGCTTCGGCTTCGAGGCTAAGACCAAGATCAACCGCATAGACTTCGGCATCGACTTCAATGCTCCCCTGAAGACCGGCGGCGTGCTCCTCTCCGAGGAGATTCGCATTGAAATCGAAGGCTCCGCCATCAAGCAGTAGCGCAAATACCTCAGGGCTCGGTACATTTCTTCATCCTCATCGACAGCGGCATGCTGTTGAGAAGGAGGGCGATGCGAATGTAGCGAGCCCTTATCCTTATGTTTTAAGGGCCTTCTAGCTTGGGGCACGGCCCTGTCGCCGCGAGGAACCCTGGGCAACTACCATTGGCCACCATGACTTACGCCAATCTCACTCAGGCACAGGCGCAGGAGCGTTCCCGCGCCATCGAGCTCTCCGCCTACCATGTGGACCTCGATCTTTCGGCCGTGCGCACCCAAGACACCTTCCCGGTGCACACCCGCGTCGAATTGCGCACGGAAAGCCCAGAGCTCTTCCTCGACTACTTGGGCACCAGCGTCGAATCGCTCCTTATCAACGGCAGTGTTCAGTCCCCGCACTTCGAGGAAGGACGCCTCTATTTGCACCACCTTCCGGTGGAGGAGGATCTCGTCATTGAGGTATCCGGCACCTCCTCCTACTCGCGCACAGGCCAGGGCTTGCACCGCATGTTTGACCGCGCAGATGACACGATCTACCTCTATTCCCACCTCGAGCCCTCTGACGCGCGGCGCATCTTTCCCTGCTTTGACCAGCCGGATCTCAAGGCGCGTTTCTACGTGCGCATGCTCGCCCCGCAGGAGTGGCAGATCCTTTCCAATCAGCCGGTCGCCACGCGCGAAATAGAGGGCGACTTCGCGTGGGTAACGTTTCACCCCACGCCGCCGCTCTCGACCTACCTCACCGCCTTCGCCGCGGGCCCATATGTCTCCCGCACGCGCTCTTGGACTTCTCCCGATGGCTTCCTGGACATCAAGCTCAGCGCCTTTTCTCGGGCTTCGATGGCCCAGTATGTGGATGATGAGATCCTAGACATCACCGCCGCCGGCCTCGATTTCTTCCACGAGAGCTTCGGTTTCCCCTATCCCTGGGGCGAGTACAAATCCATCTTCGTCCCCGAGTACAACATCGGCGCCATGGAGAACCCCGGTCTAGTCACCTTTACCGAGACCTATCTCTTCCGCTCCCAGGCCACGCGCGCCCAGCATGCAGCGCGCACCAATACCATCCTCCACGAGATGTCCCACATGTGGTTCGGGGACCTCGTCACCCCGCGCTGGTGGGACGATCTCTGGCTCAAGGAATCCTTCGCCGAGTTCATGGGCGCGGATTCTTCGGTGGCTGCCACTGACTATAGCGAGGCCTGGACCAACTTCGCCGGCCAGCGCAAGAACTGGGCCTACATGCAGGATCAGCTTCCCACTACCCATCCCATCAAGGCCGACATTCCTGATGTTGACGCCGCGCGGCAGAACTTCGACGGCATTGCCTACGCCAAGGGGGCCGCCGTGCTCAAGCAGCTCGTACACTACGTGGGGCGCGAGAACTTCTATGCTGGCGCGCGCGATTACTTCGCTGAGCACGCCTATTCCGCCGCCACTTTCGACGATCTCCTCACGGCGTTGAAGGGACACAGCGACCGCGATCTCGATGCCTGGTCGCGCTCCTGGTTGCGCACCTGCGGGCCCGATACCCTCACCCCGCACCTTGAGACCGTAGGAGGCAAGATTTCCCGCCTGTCCATCGTGGCCGAGGCCGCCGAAGAAACGCGCCCGCACCGGCTGGTCGCCGCGCTTTACGACGACGCCTTGGAAAAGTACGCCTCCTTCGACGTCGACCTCCCAGCAGCAGGCACAGAAACCACCATCGAGGAGGCGGCAGGCTTGGCTCGCCCCGCTCTTGTCCTGCTCAACGAGGGCGACTATACCTATGCCAAGGTCCGCTTCGATGCGACCTCTCTGGAGACCCTGCGCGCAGGACTTTCGCGTATAGATGATGAACTATCACGCGCGGTGGTGTGGACCGCGTTGTGGAATCTCACCCGGGACGGCCTCTGGCCGGTGCGCGAGTATGTGGGCACCGTTGTGGAGCACGCCATCGCCGAATCAAACCCCACGCTACTCACCACGGCCTTGGCCAATGCGCGCTTCGCCATCACTAACTTCCTGCCCGCCACCGCGCGCGAGGCCACCCGAGTCAGCTATGCCGACGACCTGTGGGCAATCCTGCGCGACGCTGCCCCCGGCTCCGACGCACAGCTCGTCCTCGCCCGCGCCAGCATCGCCGCCCTGGCGGATTCCCCCGCAGATACTGCGACACAGCGCCTGCGCGAGCTTTTAGCCGGGGAGCTTTCCGGGCTGCGCTTGGACCCGGACATCCGCTGGGCACTACTACGCGCCCTGAGTGCCAGGGACGCGGTTTCAACTGCCGAGCTCGATGCAGGAAAGGAGCGCGATTACACCCTCACCGGGCAGGCAGCACATCTTGGTGCTATTCATTCCTTCCCCAAGCCTGAACACAAACGCGAGGTCTTCGACCTGCTGCTCAGCCCGGGTGCCTTCTCGAATGCGGAGATAGACTCCTTGCTCCAGGCCTTCAACGCCCCGCGCTCGCAGAGCCTACGTGAGCCCTTCGCGGCGGAGTACTTCTCCCGCCTCGACGAGATCTGGAAGTCTCACCCCATCGAGATAGCCAACCGCCTCGTGCGCGGCCTCTATCCGGACGTAGCCCAGGCCGATGCTGCTACCACCGACTTCTTGGCCCAAGACCCGCCCCAAGCGCTGCGCCGCATCCTGCTCGAGTGCCAGGATAATCTGCGCCGCGCGCTGCGCGTGAGGGCCCTAAACTAGGGGTCAACACAGGATGAGCTGCGCAACACACTGGGCCGCACGGGCCTAGCCGGCGAAATGCCCCTCGGATAAAACTGGAAGAAACAGGTTTTAAATCCGGGGGGATTTTTCATGTCATCTACTGCTCAGCGCAGCGATCAAAAAGCAGCAACACAACAACCAGAGCTACAAGAGCCAACTGACCACGAACTCGTCCAGGCCTATATAGAAGGGGATAATAAGGCCTTTTCGGCCATCGTCGAAAGGCACCGCAAGCGCTTGACTTACGCCGCCCGCAAGTACACCCGCAGCGATGATGAGGCCCAAGACGTGGTCCAGGAGGCACTGTTGCGGGCCAGTTCCAAAATCCATACTTTCCGCCGCGAGGCCGCGCTGGGAACATGGCTGCACCGTCTCGTCATGAACAGCGGCTATGACTACCTCAATCACCGCGCGAACCGGGAGAATCTTTCCCTAGATTCGGCTGACTTTAGTGATGACCGCAACCCGCTGCTTTCTCACCACCCCAACGCCGGGCTGGATGAGCATCTCACGCTCAAAGACGCCCTGGCCCTACTCCGGGAAGATCAGAGGACGGCACTCTACCTCACTGACATCGCAGGCTATCCCATCTCCGAGGTTGCCGCGGCCCAGGGCGTGAGGCCAGGCACCATCAAGTCGCGGCGCTCACGGGCGCGGGAGGTATTGCGTGCTGCCATGACTTAGAGCTTGACCGCTCTAGCTCCTCAAGTCCTTAAAATAGCGGGATACTACTGCGTGGCGGGTAGTATCGACGGCGTTAAGAGTACGGACACAGTAAAGGGAGTTAGAAATGACAGTCCACGATGTTGCCATCGTTGGTTCCGGCCCCGCCGGTTACACTGCAGCACTCTACGCGGCACGCGCCGAGCTTAAGCCCATCGTCTTCGAGGGATTTGAGTACGGCGGCGAGCTGATGAATACCACCGAGGTGGAGAACTACCCGGGCTTCCAGAAGGGCATTATGGGCCCGGAGCTCATGGAGGAGATGCGGGCGCAAGCTATCCGCTTCGGTGCTGATCTCCGCATGGAAGTAGTGGACTCCGTTGAGCTCGAATCTGAGATCAAGCGCCTGCATGTGGGCGATGAGATCATCGAGGCCCGCGTGGTCATTCTCGCGACCGGCGCCGCACCGCGCCACCTGGGAATCCCCGGCGAGGAACAGCTTTCCGGGCGCGGCGTTTCTACCTGTGCCACCTGTGACGGCTTCTTCTTCAAGGGCCACAACATCGTCGTCGTCGGCGGCGGTGACTCCGCCATGGAGGAGGCCACCTTCCTGACCAAGTTCGCCGAGACCGTCACCATTGTTAACCGCTCCGAGAACTTCCGAGCCTCCAAGATCATGCTGGAGCGCGCGAAGAACAATCCCAAGATTCGCTGGGAACTCAATAAGGTAGTTACCCGCGTCATCGAAGGCGAAGGCAAGGTCGCTGGCCTCGCCGTCAAGGACGTGCGCACCGGCGAGGAATCGCAGCTAGACGTTACCGCCATGTTCGTCGCCATCGGCAGCGATCCTCGTTCCGCCTTCCTCGACGGCCAGGTGGAGCTAAAAGAAGATGGATACGTTAAGGTGCATGAGCCCTCCACGCATACCTCCCTGCCGGGCGTCTTTGCCTGCGGAGACCTCGTGGACAATCATTACCAGCAAGCCATCACGGCCGCCGGCTCCGGCTGCCGCGCCGCGATTGATGCGGAACACTACCTCGCGGAAAGCCGTTAGAGAATCATGAGCAATGTAAAAGATGTGACAGCTGAGACCTTCCGTAGCGAGGTCATCGAGGCGGATAAGCCCGTCGTCGTCGACTTCTGGGCGGATTGGTGCGGCCCGTGCAAGAAGCTTTCCCCCCTCCTCGATCAGATCGCCGAGGAAATGGCGGAGGAAGTAAGCGTGGTCAAGGTCAACGTGGACGAGCAACGCAATCTGGGCGCCATGTTCCAGATCATGTCCCTGCCTTCCGTGCTCATTTTCAACAAGGGCGAGAAGGTCGATGAGTTCGTCGGCTTGCGTTCTAAGGCTGACATCGTGGCGAAGATTCGAAAGCAGCTATAGCTGCGTTATCCTAATTTGGACTAATGCATTTTTGCGTCAATGGATAGGCAGCAAATGAAAGGGGCAGGTGTGAATCGTGTAACACGCGTAGGTGACCGCAGCGTTCGTGTGGCTGAGGCACGTGCAACGCTGGCACGGCTCGGCCTGTTATCGGATTACCCCGGTGAGGTCGCCGATTGGAAGCGCCAGAAATACTCGGAGGAAGATAAGTACTTCGATCCTGCGCTCTCCGAGGTCATCAAGGCATTTCAGCAGTCGCGCGGCGTCCTGCCCACGGGCGTTATTGATGAGCTGACCCTGCGCGAGCTGCGCCAGGCATCCTATACCTTGGGCGCACGAGTCCTCTTCTACGAGCCAGGCTCCGAGCTCGTGGGCGATGACGTAGCCCAACTGCAAGAACAGCTCCAAGAGCTGGGCTTCTACCGCAGCCGCGTAGATGGCCACTTCGGCCCAGATACCCATGCCGCCCTGGCGGAGTACCAGCTCAACTACGGGCTGCAGAATGACGGCGTATGCGGTCCCACCACCATCGGTGCCCTCAACCTGCTCGGCCGCCGGATCACCGGTGGCTCCGCGCACAACATCCAAGAGCGCGAGCGCGTTCGCAATGCCGGGCCTAAGTTGGCCGGCAAGCGCGTGGTCATCGATCCTGCCCTCGGCGGCAACCATGCTGGACAAATGGTACAGGGCCGTTATGGCGAGATCAGCGAGCAAGAAATCCTCTGGGATCTCACGCAGCGTATCGAAGGTCGCATGATTGCGGCAGGCATGGAAACCATCATCTCCCGCCCGCCGAATGACGATCCCTCGATCAAGGACCGCGCTGATCTAGCCAATGCCTTTGGTGCCGACTTGGTCATCTCCTTGGCCTGCGATCAATACAAGAATGACAAAGCCAATGGAGTTTCCTCCTACTTCTTCGGTTCAGAGGCCAGTAATTCCTCCCTCATCGGTGAGACTCTCTCGGGATTCATTCAGCGCGAAATCTGCGCTCGCACTCAGCTGCGCAATTGCTGGAACCACGGTCGCACCTGGGACTTGCTCCGCCTTACCCAAATGCCGGTAGTGCAGGTATTTTTGGGCTATCTCACCAACCCCGGGGACGTATCAATACTAACCAACCCCTCGGCCCGTGATGACATCGCGGAAGCTATTGTGGTCTCAGTCAAGCGCCTCTACCTGCTCGATGAGGACACCGCCATCACCGGCACGTATAAGTTCTCCGAGCTCCTCCAAGCCGAGCGTTCTTAAGCGGTTCTTCGGGGAGTAACAGATAAGAAGCGAGTCCCTTGTCGGTATTTTCCGGGATCATCTCCACCGGGCTTACCCGCTGGATTGTGCAAACGTCTAGCTATGAGCCGGCTGGGTTTGTTTTGGGGTGCCGGAAGTCGCCGTTAGGCGGTGTTGTCCTAACGGCTGGTGTGCGGGGGCTGCCAGACTATTGTCCCGCCCTTACGGGCCAGGCGCCCGCGGCGCGGTGGCGCATTCGGATCATCGTC
>NZ_DGRD01000005.1:0-16931 GCF_002390965.1 Corynebacterium sp. UBA4397 | reverse complement strand
GTCGCTTTATTGCATTTTACACATGAGTGCGTGGGGGCAATGATGGTTCTATGACCAGAACCCGGCGCGCCACCATCGCGATGCTCTTTGTGGGACTAGCGATATTCTCCTGCCTCTATACCACGCAGGCCATGCTGCCCACGCTGGTAAAACAGCTGCACATGAGCTCCACGCAGGCGGCACTGACGGTGTCCGCGGCCACGGGGGCGCTGGCGCTGTGCGTGGTCCCGGCGTCGATCGCTTCCGAACGCTACGGGCGCGGGCGAGTGCTCATCATCTCCGCCATCGCCGCGACGGGCGTGGGCCTTATCGTGCCGCTGGCCCAGACGCCGCTGCAGCTCATTGTGCTGCGCGGGCTGCAGGGCGCGCTTCTGGCAGGGGCTCCGGCCACAGCGATGGCCTGGCTTTCTGAGGAGCTGGATTCCAAGGTCCTGCCGCGAGTCATGGGCATTTATATCGCGGGCACCTCCATCGGCGGCCTGAGCGGGCGCCTCATCCCCACAGGCGTCCTGGAATTCTCCACCTGGCGCTGGGCGCTCTTTGCCTCCGCGTGCGTATCGGCGCTCTTCGCCGTGGCCTGCATTCTCTTGCTCCCAGCCCAGCGCAATTTCCACCCCAAGGAGATTCACGTGCGCTCAGAATTGCGCGCGATCTTTGTCCACTGGCATGACCGGCGCCTCGCACCCCTTTTCATCGTGGCTTTCCTTTCCATGGGTGCCTTTGTCTCGCTCTACAACTTCCTCGGTTTCCGGCTCACCGAGCACTTCGGCCTCGCCCCCGCGCTGGCCGGATCGGTATTCTTGTTCTACCTCACCGGCACCTGGGCCTCAGCGCGCGCGGGAAGGCTGGTGAGCCGCCACGGGCATGGAACAACCCTTCTGGCAGCGTGTGTTCTGCTCGCTGTGGGCATCGCCTGCTGCATGGGAGGCATCGTCCTCACGCTTATCGGCATCGTCGCGCTGACCGTAGGCTTCTTCGCCGCCCATTCCACGGCATCGGGGTGGGTGAGCCACCTGGCCACCCACGATCGCGCGGAGGCCTCGAGCATGTACGTCTTCTGCTATTACCTGGGCTCATCCATCTTGGGCGCTGTGGCGGGCGTGCTTTTCGACGCCTTCTCCTGGACCGGCTTCATCCTCTCCTACACCGCGGTGGCTCTGGCGCTGTGCGTGCTCGCCCTGACGATGCGCAAAGAGGCCTAGCCGCGCTCAGTCCTAGCCGCGCAGGGACCTAATCCCCGGCGCGCCGCGATCCATCCACTCGCGCACCACGCGGGTGGCCTGCACGTCACCGGAGTTGTACTCCAGCAGCTTGGCACGGCTTTCTGAATCCCCGGCGAGCGCGGCGCGACGGGCATTGACGGATTCCTCGCCGTCGAAGTCCTCCTGTGCCCAGTGGAAGCCCGCCACGGGCGCGACCTGCTTGAGGCCGAGCCCCATGGTGCCGGCGAAGTTGCGCTTAACGTGCAGGAAGAGGTCCACCCACTCCTGAGAGCCGATGAACTCCTCAACCTGGGCGAGGCTGGGTGAGTCAAAGCGCTGCGCGGACATGCGCATCCAGTGGTTCTCACCGTGGGCGGAATAGCAGTAGGCGGCGAAAGTCTTGCCCTGCGCGTGGGCGCCCGCGCGGATGCCCATGAGCCAATCCCAGAAGCGGGAGAAGTTCTCCGCCTCTGCCTTGCCACCCAGCGGCTCCCAGGTGACGAAGGGATGGTACTCGCCCTCGTACCACGCACCCCATAGGTATGCGCCCTGGTCGAGGTAGGCTTCCATGTCCACGTCGACTTCTACATCAGCGCGTGGCACAGATACCTTTCCGCGCCGCAGCAGCGGGATGCCCTCTCGCCACGCGGCCGCGAGGGCAGAGGTATCTCCCAAGCCGGCATCGATAAGCGCCTGCACCGTGTTGATGCCGCGCTCGCGCAGATCCGCGGCACGATCCCCGGGCAAGAAGAGCGAGATATCGTCGGCGGCACGCAGCTGCGGCTCGCAATACTGCCAGAAGCGACACGACGTGCACTCCTTGAGACGGACCGGCGCGCTGGGAAGCGGCTGCTCCAGCGGGGTATCGACGTCGAAGCGCGAGGTCTCGGTGAAAAAGGCCTGCGTGCGATCCTGCCCGATGATGCCCGCGTGGCCCGAGTATTGGCCTACGTGCTCCAGCCCACGCGCGGTCAGGGCTAGGCGGTAGCCGTCGACGGCGTGGTGGCGGATCTTGAATGGCGCCTCCATGGGCGCGCTCAGCCCCAGCCGGTGGGTGGGGACGACGAGGGTGCTATGGCGCTCGTTGCGCCGGGCCACGCGGTGGTTGGACACGATAACCGGGGTATAACCACCCTCCTCCTTGAGCAGGAGCTCGGCCTTGACCATCCACTCGCGCGTAGAGAAGACCGCGTTGGTGATGTGCGTGTAGCCAGCCGCGATGGCTTCTAAGGTGGCCAGCGAGCGCTCCCAATCATCCCCAACCAAGTCGATGCGGCGAAACCGGCCTGGCGCCTTGGCCGGGAGTGCGGCGAGGACTAGCTCCACGGCCGCGTCGTGGCGCTGCTTGCGTGCGAGCGAGGCGTGGGTGCGCGGGGTATCCGGATGCGCGCGGCGCTGCACGAGCCGGTAGCGACACCCCACCAGGTCCGAGGCTATGAGCACATCCTTCACACCGGGTGAGCATAGTAGAAGGGCAGGGTAATGTTGAATCGAGAATCAACCAACGTGAGGGAATATAGATGAGCATCATCAAGAAACTGCAAGAAGCCCGCGCCCATGCCCGCGCTGAGGCCAAGGCCGCCAAGCTGCGCACCAAGCTCGAGATGAAGGAGGCCTCCAAGTCCCGCATGCGGCAGCAAAAGCTGCTGGCCAGGCAGGAGAAGAACCTGCTCAAGACGGAGCAGAAGGGCCTGAAGACTAGGCGCAAGCACGAGTATAAGATGGCCAAGAATGAGCTCGATCGCCTGCGTCAGGGCCGGCTCAACTCCAGCAATATCAAGCGCTACGCCGGCGCCCTGCGCACAGCAGCGCCCTTGCTCCTGCCTCTCATCTACCGCGCAATAGTGTCCCTGCGCGAGGCCATGGAGCAGCGCCGCGCCCGCCAAGCTGGGGTCAGCGCGGATCAGCTCGCCGCCTTCGCGGGCCACGGCGCTTCTTTGCAGGCCCGCCTAGCCGGAATCCGCAATTCGCTCGAGGGCACGGGTATCCCCGCCGGCTTAAAGCGGGACGCACGCGAGCGCCTCGATGATCTCGAGGCCGCAGTGTCCAACGCCGAGTTCATGACGGATCAGCAGCGCCGCCGCGCGCACAAGGCCATTGAATCCGATATCGACGGCCTCACGGCTGAAATCCAGCAGCGTATCTCGCGCTAGAGCACGCCCTGCTCGCGGGCGGCGGCCACGGCCGAGGTGCGCGAGCGCACGCCCAGCTTGTCATAAATGTGCACGAGGTGGGACTTCACCGTGGCCTCCGAGAGCATGAGCTCTTGGCCAATCTCGCGGTTCGAGGCGCCGCCGGCCACCAGCTTGAGCACTTCTAGCTCGCGCGGGGTCAGAGAGGTACGCGGGGTGCGCACCCTAGTCATGAGCCTGTCCGCCACGATGGGGGAGAGCGCCGAATCACCGTCTGCCGCCGAGCGCACCGCGGCCACCAGCTCGGTGGGCGGGGCATCCTTGAGAAGGTAGCCCACCGCACCGGCCTCGATGGCGCCGAGAATATCGGCGTCGGTATCGTAATTGGTCACCACGAGCACCTTCGGCGGATGCTCCATGCTGGATCGGATCTGGGCCGTAGCCTCAGCACCCCCCATGACGCGGGTTCCTTCGATGCCCGCCCCGAATCGCAGGTCCATGAGTACCACGTCGATTCCGCCGGCCTGAACTACGGAGACGGCAGCTTCAGCGGTCGCTGCTTCGCCGACGACCTCGATGTCTTCCGCCGCCTCTAGGACCGAGCGCAGCCCCAAGCGCACGATCTCGTGGTCATCAGCAAGCAGGACCTTAATCACGGCATTCCTCCTAAAGTCAGTACATCTATCATCCAAAAGTTTAATCTACATTGTTCGCTAAGGGCATACTAACGGAGACCGCCGTGCCGCTACCCGGCGCGGATTCGATGATGACCTTGCCGCCTAGCTCCTCCGCGCGCCTGCTCATCGCCGCCAGCCCGATGTGCCCCAGCCCGGCCGGGCGCGACTCCACCGCCGCCACGTCGAAGCCTTCCCCGTTATCGACCACGTCCATGCGCACCTCGTCCACGCCATAGGTCAGGGTAATTCGCGCGCGCGTTGCCCCCGCATGCTTGACGACGTTGCCCACCGCACCCTGGGCAATCCGCAGCAGCGCCGCCTCCACCTTCATGGGCAGCGCCACCGCCTCGCCCTCCGAGTCGACCTCCACCTGAAAGCTCGAGGTGGAGGCGAAGTTGCGGGCCATGCGCTCTAGGGCGCCCTCGAGGGAGGCGTCGGCAAGCGCGGCAGGCTGCAAAGCGGCGATCATGGCGCGCGCCTCGTGCAGGTTATCCGCCGCCGTGGTGCGCGCAAGCTCGATACGCTCGCGTGCCTTATCAATGCCGGCAGAGTCCGCAGCCGCTCCAGCAGCGCTGCCCTCAGCGCCCTTCCCCTCGGCGCTATCAAGATCGCGGTCTGCGGCGTAGAGCAACATCTGTATCGAGGACAGCCCCTGGGCCACCGTGTCATGAATCTCGTGGGCGATGCGCTGGCGCTCAGCAATCATCCCCGCGTCGCGCTCCGTGGCCGCCAGCTGCGAGCGGGTCTCCATCAACTCCGCATTCATGCGCGCCAGCGCCCGGAAGGCAAAGAAGATGGCCACCGTGACCAGCGCCGACACCGCCGGTCCCATGACACCGCCAAAAGTAACGCCCTTGGGTATCTGGACCGCGACCGAGATGAGCGTGGCCACCACGACGAAGACGGAGCCCACGCCAATGTCTAGAACGTAGAGGTAGAGAAAGAATAGGGCAAAGACCAAGTAGATGGCCGCAGGAGTGACCATCGTATCCGCCACCCAGATGATGCTTAAGATGATGAGCCACAGATACGCTGCCGGCAGCGGCCACGTCTCAACGTAGATGGATCCGCTGATATAGACCACGGCGAAGGCCGCGAGCAACACGAGGTTGAGGACTGCCTGCGCCACCGGCAGGCCCACCGAGGTGAGAATGGCCACCACGAGCAAAGTCGCGGTGAGGATATGAATCCCGTTGCGAAATGCCTCAGTATCGACACTGTGCTGGACTACTCTTGGCTTCATGCGCAAAAGCCTACTTCCCCTCCTCTTGCCCTGTCTCCTCGCCACCACCGTGGCACTCGGCGCATGTTCCCCGCAGCCCCCAGAGAAGAAGGAACCCGCACCCGCGGCGGAGGGCGCCGGAGATCCCGCAGCCTCCGCAGCAACGGACACCGGTGCCGATAGCGCCGATGCAGACAACGCCACCGCAGCCGCGGAGCAAGGGCTACCTGCCACCGAGGGCGCACAAGTCAACGAGTGGACGAGCTGCCCCTACCTGGACTCGCAGTGGGTGGCAGACACCAATGGGCAGCGCCTGACCACGCAGGGAATTGATACCCGCTTCGACCCACCTGCCTGCGTATTCTGGTCCTACCCCGACGCCCCACAGATCACGGTCATCGTGCGGCACATGCCCAGCGTGGAGGAGGCCCGCGCAGTGGTGGACTGGGCGGCGCCCATTGACTCCACCGAGCCCGCCGACTTCGAGGGCTGGACCGGTGGGCGCGGCGTTTTTAGTGATAGCTCGGTCTACGCCGTGCAGAAGGATGACTACGCCGTTGCCGTGTGGACTAACCAGCAACAAACGCTCAAGGCAGAGCTCATTGCCAAAGAGGCAATCAGCAACCTCAAGCTCTAAGCTCTCGGCCCTAGCCTCTAGGCGCTAGCTCTGCGCTGTGCGCTCTAGACTGAGCCTCTCAGACTGCGACGTCGCTATAGGGCATGAGCGTGGATACCCAAGGGAATACCACGTCCATGAGCAGGAAGAACACGCCAACCGCGATGGCCAGCGCCAACAGTGCCTTAACTGGTACGGGACCCGGCAAGAGATTCCACAGCGCGCGATACATTAGTTCTCCTCCAATACGGGCGGGGTTTGCCCCGGCACCTTCGGCTCGTGTGACACTCCCATGGCGTGCACGATCATGCGCTCCGCGTTTGAGAAACGCGGGTGGCAGGTGGTCAGGGTCAACAGCCCCTCGCTCGCGGTCACGTCGGACTCGGGTATCGGCTTGGTTACTCCGATATCACCCGGCACGGTGATATGCCTTCCGACGACGGATTGATACTCCGGCTTAGCCATCTGCTCAGGGCTAAAGCAGTCCGCCGGGGCACCGTCAACGGGAAGCACACGGTAGGTGATCCACTCGTTCTGCGTCTCCACGACAATCGCGTCACAGGTGGACAGGTTATCTAGATCATTAAAAGGTGCGCCCTTGCCCACGCGGTGCCCGGCGACCGCGAAGTTACCTATCTCCCCCGGCATCTGCGAATCGACGTAGCGCCCTGGCCCGCGCAAAAGATCATCCTCGTCCGTGCCTTCCACGATGGCAAAGTTGAAGTCCGAGCCGAAGGCCGGGATATACATGCGCGCAAAGGCCTCACCCATTTCTGGATGCAGCTTGGCACGCGGATTGTGCCATTCCTGCTCGAGGTTCTCCTTAGCGTGCTCTTGGAGTTTATTTGATTCTATGTTGGTCCAATAGGACTCATAAAAAGTAAAAAGCAGGAGAATAACTCCCACCGTAAGCAGCAATTCCCCCACAACGTGACTGAAACTCACCGGGGATTCTTTCATGGAGTTTAGCTTAATAGATGTAAGGTAGTAAGGCCCCATCAGCCTGCAAAAGGAAGCTCATGCTCACTATTTTCATGTACCCGGTATCCGGCATCATGAAGCTCTGGCACCTGCTCATTGCGAACCTCGTCGATGATTCGGTGGGATGGCTGATCTCCATTGTCTTGCTCGTGCTCACAGTCCGGGGGCTCATCGCGCCCCTGAACTGGATTTCGGTGCGCTCGGCCCGCCTGGCTGTGCTCATGCGCCCGCGCAACCGCGACATCGACCAGCGCATCGAGAAGGCCACCACCGCTGAGGAGATGGCGGCGCTGATGCGCGAGCGCGAGGAACTAGCTAAGGAATTTGGCTATCGCCCGGCTGCAGGCTGCGTCCCGCCGCTCATCATGATTCCGGTGTTCATTGGCTTGTACCAGGTCCTTCTGCGGATGGCCCGAGTTAATATGCACGTTGATTCCATTGGGCTGCTCAACCCGCAGGACATTGCCTCTTTCCGCGCATCAACGTTTCTTGGTGTCCCCATTACGGACTTCGCCCGTGACCACTTCTCCTTGATCACCCCGCTGCTTATCGCGGCCATCGCATTCACCGTGATCAATACCGGCATCTCTATCTTCCGCGGTTTTCTCACCACCCAATTTGATCAGAAGGCGAATCGACGGATCTTCTGGTTCATGCTCGCCGTCTTGTTCTTCGTGCCCTGGCTGCTGTGGCACGTGGCCCAGACCGGCCCGATTCCGGTGGCGATCATCTTCTACTGGGGCTGTGCCTACTTGTTCTCGCTCGTGCAGACCATCGTCTTCGAGCTCATCATGCTCAAGCGTTACCCTTTGCCCGATCTGGTGCACGAGCTGCGCCGTGAGAGCATCACTCGCTGGCGCAACAAGGAAAGCACGCCGAAGTTGAGCCGCGAGCAAAAGAAGGAAAAGGCCCTCTTACAGGTCGAGGCGCGCAAGATACTGCGAGAGGCAAAGACCGCGGCTAAGCAGGAGACTAAGACAGAGGTTCAGACAGAGCCTAAATTGAATAATCCGCCGGAGGAGCCGAAAGCATCTGATTAGCTAGGTCGCGGGCAGTGCGCAGCGGGGCGACGTCCCTTTCAACTCGGGCGCCGGCCATCCCTCCGTCGAGGAAGATGAGCATCTGGCTGGCCTGGGAGGATGAAGGATAGCCGTTTTTCGCCGTTAAGAGCGCAGTCATGGTGGAGTGGACCCAGTTGCGGTGCGCCAGACAGGCGTCGACGATTCCACGCTCCGAATCCGTTTCCGGGCGCGGGTACTCACCGGCTGCGTTGAGGAAGTGGGAGCCGCGGAACTCCATCTGTGGCTGTTCTTCGATGGCCTTGTCAAAGAAGGCGAGAAGCTTCTGCTCGGGGTCCATCATCCGCGCGGTGCGCTCTTCCCAGTCCTTGCGGTACTTCTCATCCAGGTTCTCGACATAGGCGATGACGAGGGAATCCTTAGAACCAAACAGGGAGTAGAGCGAAGCTTTCGCAACATCGGCCTCGCGGAGGATACGGTCAATTCCAATGACACGAATACCCTCGGTGCTAAAAAGATTAGTCGCCGACTCAAGGAGGCGGCTGCGGGGGCTGGGACGGTTACGGCGCGACTTCTTCTCAGGCACGGACATCACACTCCTAAAACGACAAAACCGATTCATCTACACAATATAGACAAACCGGTATGTACGCTAATTTACTGCTTAGCCTTGCCCTTTACTAGGCCGACTAGCCAGAGCAGGATACAGGCGCCGATGGTGGCCGTGATGATCATCAGGATCCAGCTGTTTCCAGTCGAACCATTAAGAAAGCCGAGCAGTCCGCCGCCGATAATGCCGCCGATAACACCCACTATCAAGTTAGTAACGAGGCCTTGATCGCGCTTCATAATCTTACCTGCGAGCCAGCCAGCAATGAGGCCAACAACAATTGAGCCAACGAATCCGAGGCCTAGTCCCATAATGCTTACTCCTTCGCTTAGGTTTTCTTTCTACCCTCTCCATGGTGTCACCATCATGGAGAAATGGCTAGGGCGCCCAGCCTTTGTTACTGGACGCCCACCGAAACGTTAGCGAATGGTTACTTCGAATCGGGACGAACAACCATCATGGGGCAGGGAGCCGCCTGCAACAGCGCGCGGGAGGTGGAGCCCAAGAGCATTCCCTTGAAGCCGCCCCGGCCGTGGGAACCCACGACCAAGAGCTGGGCGCCTTCAGCAGCGTCAGCCAAGGCGCGTACCGGGCGATCGCGGGCGATGATCTTCTTCACCTTGACCTCAGGGTACTTCTCCTGGAACTCGCTCAAGCGGCTGGTGAGCAACTCACCCTGCTCGCGCTCGATCTCCGCCCACTCGGCCTGTGCGGCGGCGAGGCCAGCCAACGATGCCTGTACCTGCATATCCATCCAGGTGTGCACGGCGATGAGCTCGGCACCGCGCGCCTGCGCCTCACGGAAAGCATAATCCGTGGCCTTGTGGGAGACCTCGGAGCCATCCACGCCGACGACGACGGGGCCGTACTTGGTGGATTCGGTCACGGGGTTGTCCTCACGGACAACGACTACCGGGCAAGAAGCATGAGCCACGACGGATGCGGAAACAGAACCCATCACCATGCCGGATAGGCCGCCCATGCCGCGGGAACCCATAACAATCATGGTGACGTCCTTGGACATCTCCAGCAACATGTCAATAGGGGAACCCTCAGCCACGGTGTGACCAATCTTGATCTCAGGGGCGATCTCGTGAGCTACGGCGCGAGCCTCATCGATCTTTTCCAGAGTTTCCGCCTGCAAGTCATCAAAAAGCTCCTTGGGCGGAACCATGCCCTCCGCATAAAGGAACTGCGGCATGGTGTAGCTCGCGGCGATGCGCAGCGGGATACCGCGCTTGAGGGCGGTATTAGCCGCCCAACGAACAGCATTCTTTGAAGCGTCAGAGCCATCTACAGCAACGACGACGATGTCTTCCTTAGCCATGATATGTCCTTTCAGGTGATTATACCATTTAGTCTAGTACGTACTAGCCTACGGTGTCAGGGGTAGCGGCGTCCGCATTAGAGGGGAAAAGCACACTGTAGAAGAACTCCAAAATTGAGAAAATCACAGCACCGATACCATCAGAGAAAAACGCCACCAACGGCGTGAGAAGAGAGTCAAGATCCATGGGGCGTAGCTTAATACACATGCGAAAGGACTTCAGGCCTTTGCCTATTAAGGATGGCCTCAACCCCACTCGCGTGCGTACACCCGTGGCCGGCCTTAACGCCTGGGACTTCCTCGATGGCGTCATTTCCACCCAGCGTCACCGCCACCCTAGCGACGATGCTGCGGCCCTGCACGCCCGCTTCGCCGCGGGCGAAGTGGTCTTGCGTGACACGACCGTGCTGCGCCCCAATTCCATCCTGCCGCAGGGCGCTGACGTTTACTTTTATCGCATGCCCGCCCCGGAAACCCCCGTCCCCTACGACATCCCCGTGGTCTTTGAGGACGAGGACATCCTCGTCGTCGACAAGCCGCCGTTTATGGCCACGATGCCCCGTGCGCGCCACATCGTGCAGACCGCCACGGTTCAGCTCCGGCGCAGCACCGGCAACAATGAGCTCTCGCCCGCACACCGCCTAGACCGCCTAACCTCCGGGATTTTGCTTTTTACCAAAAGGCGCGAAGTTCGCGGCGCCTATCAGACGCTTTTTGCCGCGCGCCAGGTCCAGAAAACCTATGAGGCGATAGCCGCCCTTTCCCCCTTCTCCACCCCCGTGCAGTGGCACTCGCACATGACCAAAACCCCGGGCGAAATCCAGGGCCGGCTTGGCGAAGGCCCTCCCAACGCCCACACCACCCTCCTCGATGTGGCACCGCTGGGCTCAGAAGAGACGGCCGCCTATGAAAGCGTGCACGGACCCCAACCGCCGCTCGGGCGCTACCGCCTACAGCCTCACACCGGCAAAACGCATCAACTGCGCCTGCACATGTGGGAGTCGGGAGTGCCCATCTTGGGCGACCCCGTCTACCCAGTTATTTTCCCCGCCGAGGCCGAGGACATGAACGTGCCCATGCATCTGAGCTCTGTGCGCCTCGAGTTCATTGACCCGCTCTCGGGGAAAGCACGAGACTTTCACTCCCGGCGAAAGCTCATGGCCTAAGACTCCCTCGTGGGGATAAGGTGTTCGTCCATTCTCAGCAGCTGTACCCGGAGCACAACTGGTGTTCGCCGCACACCGCGGCTGTTTTAGGCGGGAGGTTTCGAGCCCGTTGATTACCGGCTTCGTCTGCGTTATCCCCGTTTCATCCTGGCAGGAGAAGGTAGACCAGCGCAAGGAATCCCTTGGAACGCGCCCACCTATGAGCGTGCGGGCTACAAGGTCCGCTCCAGCTGAATCCGCGGCCCTGAATACCCAGATGCACGGATATGCGCGGTGATTTCGGGGGCGTCGGTGATGATCTGCGCAGCCCGTGCGCCCCTGGCGGCCCCATGCACATGCGCCCAAGTCAGCATCGGGGACACGAGGGCCGCATCGGTCACCGCGAGATTGGCGATGTTGAGGCGCGTGGCGCCGCCATCATCTAATCCGGGCATGATCGTTAGCTGCATGGTGCCTACGATCGCATCGTCCTCATCGCGCACAACAGCGAGATAGTTCGCGGCGTTGATGTCCATGACATGAAAAGCGGATTCATAATCGTGCAGTGGTGCCGGGTTCGGCGTGAGCAATGCGATGATGGCGGGCAAATCCTCCCGGGCGGCACGCTGCACGCGGTATTTCCGCGCCCCTAGGCTAAACTGTGAGCCCGCGGAGCGACGGGCGGTGTCCTGCATGAGTCCAACCAAGTCGTCGAGCCAGGAACCCACATTCTCCCGTGCCTCAAGGGTGTCGGGGTAGCGGCAGCGCAGGTGGGCACCGGTGTCATCGATAATGAACCAGACCATCACACCGTCAGTGCGCATGGCTGCACTGACGTACTGCGCCTCAAGCCCGATATCGTCAATACTTACCGGCAGGCGTCGTAGATCCAACCAGGATACGGCGAACATCCCCGGGGTATCAGGCATACCATCCCAGGGTGCGAGCACATCCTCAAGCGGCCAGGCCCCCAGCCGAATCGCCTCTTTCACGGCGTCAGCGGCATCGCCGGGTTCTGAGGAGTTGACCTCGAGAATCGAGTTGGTGATGAACCACCCCACGGAGTCGTGCCACTCCCGGTCAAAGCGGCTGTGCACCGGAAACAGCGCGCGCAGCGGGGTGCTGACGCGTTCCCTCGTCACCGCGGCCATGAGCGAGATGGTCAGTGCGAGGGTGGACACACCAAGTAAGCGTGCATGGGCGGCAAAGGTGGCGATGTCATCGACGGTGAACACCTCACGAACCTCCACCCGCTCCGGGTGGTGTCCGGGCTCGCCAAGTGGAAGCGGGAACCGTGGCATGACGCCACCCCCGGCGTCAATAATGTCGCGCCAGCGCTGCCGGATCGATTCCGGCGCGGGTTCGCGGTTCCTCAGAAGCCGGGTGTGCTCGGCAAAGGGCGGCGGGGTGGTCGCAGGCAGCTCCGTGCCATTCAACTCGGCGAGCAGGTCGCGGACGAGGACTAGCATGGACCACATATCCACGTGGGAGTGATCGCTAGCGATGACCAGAGTAGGGCGTTGAGCCGTCTCCGTAATGCACAGGAGGTATGAGGGACGACCGAAGGACACACAGTGAGTATCCAGAACCTCGCGGAATAAATCACGCATGGACTGCCCCGGTCGGGCCACATGTTGAGTCCACTCACCGCCGGTGACCTCGGTGTCAAGGAGGATCAGCTCTCCGTCTGGACCATGGTCGAAGACCGTGCGCAGGGTTCCGTGCCGTTCAATGACCGCGCGCCACGCCTCGGCAAGCCGGTCTCGGTCCACCGGTGCGGGCAAGCGCATACTCATGGCCATCCAGCTTCCCGGACGGTTACCGGCCGAGACATGTCTGGCCTGATCAAAGGAGACGGGAGATCTCGTCCCCGTCGGCTCCACCGTCACCTGGTAGCTGCGCAGCGGGCCGAAAGGTAGCCTTAAGTGGGTGACGTGGGTGAGCCTCATGGCGGTATCCTAACGCAGAAGCAGTGCCATCGAAGATGTTAGGAGAGATCCCATGTCGACGTTTTCCCTTCCCGGTGCCAGGCTCGCCACTTACTTCAGTGATGAGCATGGGCATCCCGTTGTTCAGCTCCATGGGCTCACCTCCAGCAGGGAGCGCGACCGCCTGCTCGACCTCGATCTCGGGCGGGGGCTCAGTGGCACGAGGCTGCTGCGTTACGACGCCCGGGGCCACGGGCAGTCCACGGGCGGGATGGACCCGGAGGACTACACGTGGCCGCAGCTGGCCACCGACCTTCTCGCTCTCCTCGATGCCTTCTTTCCCGGCGAACAGGTCCACGGTGTGGGGCCCTCAATGGGCTGCGCCACCCTCCTACACGCCGCCGTGCGTGATCCGGGCAGATTCAGCGGGCTGACTCTCATGCTCCCACCGACGGCGTGGGAAACCCGCACTGCCCAGGCCGCTGACTACGAGGCTAGGGCCCGGTTCATCGAGGAGCAGGGGATGGAAAGATTCCTCCAAGCAGATGCGATGGCCGCGCCTCCGCCCGCCACCGTCGGACGTCCTGCGACCGTGCCCGACATCTCTGCGGAACTTCTCGTCTCCGCCTACCGCGGCGCGGCTCGGAGCAACCTTCCGACACGGGAGGATCTCACCACGCTGACCATGCCCGTGACCATCCTGTGCTGGACCGACGATCCGGGGCACCCGGTGTCGACAGCGATTGATTTGGCCACCATCTTCCCCATGGCGCGGCTGTATATAGCGACCGCACCGCAGGAGGTCGCACGGTGGCCCGAGGTCCTCGCGGAGGACGTGGTGAGGGACACTAATATGGTCGCTCCACCACACCTGTGACCTCGGTGAATGTCAGGGGACAGATTAAATTGCACGTTTAGGGCCACGTAATTTACACGGCCTAGGCATTCTTTTACCGTCTTGTTTCTAGGTCTGAAATGCAAATCCGGCAGCCACTGTTCTCAGAACAGAAACTGCCGGATTTATCCACCATGTCGCGACTCATATGTCAACGATGACGCGACTGAGGACACTGGTGGAGCATAGGGGAATCGAACCCCTGACCTTTGCATTGCGAACGCAACGCTCTACCAACTGAGCTAATGCCCCAATGAGAAAAAGGGTACTCTCATTGCCTAAACAATGAAAATCACGGTGGCGGTGACGGAGACGTCGCCAAGCATGCCGAGAACTGAGGCATACGTGGCTGTTCCTGCTTCGAAGACTGAGCTATTGGCGGCGATAGACAAGACCTTCACACGTCTTGAGGACGACCTCGACCGAGTTCCCTTCAGCGCGACACGAGAGTTGGTGCTTGAGGGCCACGTGAAGGGCACCCGGATGAGCCCAGCGGATCTGCTGGCATACCTGATTGGCTGGAACGAACAGGTTCTTACGTGGCATAGGCGCCGGGCCGAGGGGCTTTCGGATGAGCTTCCTGCCCCGGGCATCAAATGGAACCAGCTAGGGGTGCTTGCGCAACGCTTCTACCAGGAGCATGAGGGCGACACATGGGAGGAACTACGCGGGCAATTGCGTGATCTAAAAGGACGCATTGTCTCCTTGATCGAGGGATATTCTGACACCGAGTTATACGCCCAACCTTGGTACGGCAAGTGGACGATGGGACGCATGATCTCCCTCAATACCTCCTCGCCCTATAGAAATGCTCGGGGCCGCATCCGGGCCTGGTTGCGCACCCTGTAGCGAGGTGTGCCGCTGGCACCCGCATCGGTGCGCCTAAGGGCCCAACGGGCCGGCTTTGCCCGCTGCTATTTTGAGCAGCTCCTGATGGACGGCGTGGGCAGTGCGCAGGAGCAGCCCGCCGGTGTCTTCCTTGTGCGCGCGCAAGCGTGAGGTGGGACCGGATACGTTGATGGCGCCGACGATGGCGCCGAAGGAATCGCGCACTGGGACGCCGATGGAGGTCAAGCCGATCTCTACTTCCTCGGAAGCCACGGAGTAGCCGCGTTCGCGTTCATTGCGTAGCCGCTCGAGCAGCGTGGAAAGATCACCTGGGGTGCGCGTTCCGTATTCGGATCGCCCGATGTCGCGACGGGTAAGAAAGTCGACCTCCTCATCAGCAGAATCGAAAAGGAGAGCGCGCCCGGAAGCGGTGCAATGCAAGGGCGAGCGACGCCCCACCCATCCACCGGCTTGGAGCGATTGGTGGGACTCCTCCCGCAGGATCGTCAGGGATTGTGTTGACTCTTGGACGGACAGTAGCGCCCCCTCGCCGGTATATGCCACGAGCTTGCGCAAGGCCGGCACGCACACGCGAGCCAGGACGTTATTGCCCGCTGAACCCGCGAGGACCCGCAGGCCCCAAGCCAGGGTATAGCGTTTGCTCTGGGGATCTTGGACCACCAATCCGCCTTGTTCCATGGATTTGAGCATGCGCGAGACCTGGGTCTTTTCCCGCCCCACCGCGCGCGCCAGTTCGGATACTGAGCGCGGTTCGCCGTTGGCTTTGAAAGCAAAAAGTAGTGCGGCTACCCGCTCCGCAACAGCCATAACAGGGCTCCTTTTTGTTGCATTTTAAGCAACTATTTAGGCCGGCATTCCCTATCAGGCCTTGTGAAGGAAAATTACCGGTGCAATTTAAGCAGCCGGTATTGCAATTATAAACCTAGCGGCCTTATCAGTTTTTTGTAAGCTGAGTCACTTCCAGACAAGAGAGCAAGTCATGACACCGGAATCAGCAACGCTTAACACTGAGCCCGAAGAACAGCTATACGGCAAGCAGACGGAACTAGGCGCATCCAACTTCCCCTCCGAATCCCGCCGGCCTATGAAGATATTCCGCTCAATCGGTTCCACTATCGCATTGCCATAGCCGGCGCCGGTGGTCAGTTCAGTGACGGCTTCGTTCTCGGCATCGTCGGCATCGTCATCTCCTCGGCCACCACCGCCCTGGGGCTCACGCCGCTGTAGGTGGGGCTCCTTGGCGCCGCGACACTGACCGGACTCTTCGTCGGCGCATTGATTACCGGCCCCATCGCGGATCACATTGGCCGCAGCCTCGTCTTCCGCTTCGACATGCTCTTCATTGCCTGCCTGTCGCTCTCCCAATTCTTCGTGGAGGAAGCCTGGCACCTACTGGTTACGCGCCTGCTTATCGGTTTAGTACTCGGCGCCGACTACGTGGTGAGCAAGACCCTCGTCACTGAGCACGCCCCGCGCCACTTCCGCGGCCGCCTCTTAAGCTTCCTCGCGGTGGCTTGGGCTGCGGGCTACGTCTTTGCCTAACTTGTGGGCTTCGCACTCCACGACATCGGCGACGACGCCTGGCGCTACATGCTCCTCGCCAGCGCCATCCCCGAGCTCATTGTCTTCGCCTTCCGCGTCGGTATTCCCGAGTCTCCGCTCTGGCTCATGCGCCGCGGCCTCACCGACCGCGCCCGCACCATTGTTGATAGAACCGCCGGCAAAGACATCCCCCTGCCCCCGACTTCCGGCACCGAACAGCCTCGCGCTGGGAACCTTCTCCCCGCTGGTGATGGAGTCCCTGGGCGTCACCAATAAACTCGCCGCGGGCGCCTTGTACAACGTCTTCCTACTCACCGGCGCCATCATCGGCATGGTGATCATCGACCCCTTCCGTGCCGCGTATTCCTCATCTACAGCTTCTTCATCGGGGCGGTCGCGCTGTTCGCGTCCTTCGCACTGGTGCTCGCCGCGGCCGCAAACCTCGAGTTCATCTATCCCCCAGAGCTCTTCCCCACCGATGTCCGCGCCTCGGGCCTGGGCCTGGTGACCGCCGGCAGCCGCATCGGCTCCGCAATCAGCACCTTCCTCCTGCCCATCATCGTCTCTGGCTTCGGCGTCAACACAGTTCTCTTCGGTTGCGTTGGTGTCCTCGTCATCGGCGGCCTCGCCTGCTGGCGTTGGGCGCCGGAGACCCGCCGGCGCTCCTTCGTCGAGCAAGACGCAGATCTCCCGGCACCGGCCCCAGTATCCAGCGAATAAGTAGTACCCCAAGATCACTGAAGCACTCCCTGGAACAGCATTCTTGCTGTTCCAGGGAGTGCTTCA
>NZ_DGRD01000013.1:0-19266 GCF_002390965.1 Corynebacterium sp. UBA4397 | reverse complement strand
GCCAGTTCCACCATCTCACACCGTGCAGTCATGGTGGGGAGACCAACGTTGCCAACCTGGTGACCTTGTGTAACTACCACAACGGGGTTAATGACGACGATCCGAATGCGCCACCACGTCGCGGGCGCCTTACCCGCCAAGGCGGGACAATAGTCTGGCAGCCCCCGCAAACGCACTAGCCGTTAGGTCAACACCGCCTAACGGCGACTTCCAGCACCCCAAAACAAACCCAGCCCGCTTAGTCCAGGTTATGCGGGCTAATAGTCCGCATCCCCACATGTCCCTGAACACCGAAACTCCGCCAGCCCCCCAAGAAGAGAAGCTGACGGAGTTCTAGGCGCGGTGCCAAAAACTAGGCACCTATGCAACGAAAGTGCTTAGGCGGTGTAATCCTTCACCACGGAACCGTCGACGGGGATGCCGGGGCCGGAGGTGGTGGCGATGGTGGCCTTCTTGACGTAGATGCCCTTCGAAGAGGAGGGCTTCAGGCGCTGGATTTCATCCATGAGAGCGCCGTAGTTCTCGGCGAGCTTCTCAGCGTCGAAAGAAGCCTTACCAATGATGGCGTGCAGGTTGGAAGCCTTGTCCACGCGGAAGGAGATCTTGCCGCCCTTAACCTCGGTGACAGCCTTGGTGACGTCCGGGGTCACGGTGCCGGTCTTCGGGTTAGGCATCAGACCACGCGGGCCCAGCACGCGAGCAACGCGGCCGACCTTAGCCATCTGATCCGGGGTGGCGATAGCAACGTCGAAGTCGATGTTGCCCTCATTGATAGCCTCGATGAGTTCCTGGGTGCCCACGATGTCGGCGCCAGCAGCCTTAGCCTGCTCAGCCTTGTCGCCCTCGGCGAAGACTGCCACGCGGACGTTCTTGCCGGTGCCGTTAGGCAGGGAAACGGTGCCGCGGACCAGCTGGTCAGCCTTGCGGGGATCGACGCCGAGGCGGAAGACAGCTTCCACGGTGGCGTCGTAGTTCTTGGAGGAGGTCTCCTTGGCCAGCTTGACAGCCTCGGAAGGCTTGTACAGGCGGGACTTGTCAATCAGTTCAGCGGCGGCCTTGTAGGCCTTAGAGTTGGTGCTCATTTAGCAATTCCTTTACTCGGATTGGCGTGGTTTGAGCGGGCCGAAGCTGGCCCTACCACATGCAATTATTGTTATTTCGCCTTACTTGGCGGGGATTCCGTCCACGGTGATGCCCATGGAGCGAGCGGTACCGGCGATGATGCGTGCACCGTTGTCGATGTCGCGAGCGTTGAGGTCCTCGAACTTGGTCTGTGCAATCTCCTTGCACTGATCCCAGGTCACGGAGCCAACCTTCTCGGTGTGGGGAACGCCGGAACCCTTCTTGATGCCAGCGGCCTTAAGCAGGAGCTTGGCTGCAGGCGGGGTCTTTAGCTTGAAATCAAAGGAGCGATCCTCGTAGACCGTGATCTCAACCGGGACAACGCTGCCGCGCTGGCTCTCGGTGGCGGCGTTGTAGGCCTTGCAGAACTCCATGATGTTGACGCCATGGGCACCCAGTGCCGGGCCAACCGGGGGAGCCGGGTTAGCAGCGCCAGCCTCGATCTGCAGCTTGATGAAGCCAGTTACCTTCTTCTTCGGAGCCATCGAATTACCTCAATTCCTGTGGTACCAAGGACGCCACCACGATGAATAATGACGCCTTGTCCGGATGCTCGCCTTATGCGGGCCACCGGGGGGTGTGAAAATCTAAGTTACTGTGCGCATAAAAAAGACGCACGATGTTCCATGGTAGAACACCGTGCGCCCGAGGCAAAATCTGCCCTCAG
Organism: Corynebacterium sp. UBA4397; assembly: GCF_002390965.1. Taxonomy (NCBI): domain Bacteria; kingdom Bacillati; phylum Actinomycetota; class Actinomycetes; order Mycobacteriales; family Corynebacteriaceae; genus Corynebacterium; species Corynebacterium sp. UBA4397. The sequence continues at coordinate 17,477 of NZ_DGRD01000013.1, read as the reverse complement.
CTGGCACTAGGGCGGCAGCCCTGCCGCCCTAGCAACGCAGCTATTAAGAAATGCGCTCGATCTCAGTGGGCGAAAGCTCGACGGGAGTCTCGCGGCCAAAGATGGAGACCAGACCTTGCATCTTGCCTGTCTCAGCATCAATCTCGGAGATGGTGGCAGAGACGGAAGCCAAGGGGCCGGACAAGATGGTGACGGCCTCGCCGACCTCGAAGTCGTGCGCATAAGTCTTGGCCACCTCCTTCTCCGGCATAGCAATAGCCTGCTCACCAGCGGCCTGGTTCTGGGCCGCCTCGCCGGCAGAGATGGTGTCATTGGGCATGAGGAACTTTGCCACGTCCCGAATCTTGACCGGGGTGGCGTTGCCTTCATTACCAACGAAGGAGGTAACGCCAGGAGTATCGCGCACAACGGACCAAGCGGCGTCGTTAAGCTCCATGCGGACCAAGACATAACCGGGAAGAAGCTTCTTCTTGACGATCTTCTTCTTGCCGTCCTTGCTCTCCTGCACCTGCTCGACGGGGACAACGACGTCGAAGATGGAATCCTCGACCTCGAGGGTCTGCGCACGCATGTCGAGGTTGGTCTTCACTTTGTTCTCGTAGCCGGAGTAGCACTGGATGATGTACCACTTGCCGGGCTGCTTCTTCAGCTCGCGAGTGAACTCACGCAGGCGACGGCGGTACTCGCCATCCTCATCAGATTCAGTGGTCTCAGCTACCTGAGCGTCTGTATTCTCGGCATCCGCGCTCTCATTTTCCGAAACGGGCTCTGCCCCTCCGAGAGCCTGCTCGGCAGCAGCGGTGGCCGCAGCAGCATCCTCAGTGCTCTCTGCTGCGGGTGCCTCTGGGGCTGCGGGAGCCTGTGCCTCATCCGCGGTAGTGGCCGCGTCCGTCAAAGACGGGTCAGTGGTCTCTACGGTCTCGACATTGTTTTCGTCGCTCATGATGTACTCCATCTCATCTCTTGCAGGCCTGCCTGCATTGACTGCGCTCTAGCCTACCTGCCCTAAGTTTGGGCAAAAAGTATCCCGCCGTTTCCTTAAGGAAATCAGCGGGATAAAAGCTTATGTACTACACCCTACTAAGGAGTGAGGACCTGCTCAACTCCGAGGCCGGTGAGGGTGTCTACGCCCCAGACCAAAGCGGTGAGCACGATAAGGAAAGCAAAAGTGATCAGTGTGTACTGAACCATTTCCTTGGAAGTGGGCCAGACCACCTTTTTAATCTCGGAAACCACTTGGCCTGGGAAACCAACTACGGTTCCGGCCGGGCCACCTTCAGACTTATCCTCAGCCCGAGGACTCTGCTTTGCAGAGTAGCTCTGAGTGGTGGTTGTTGCTGCACCAGAAAGTTGACGCTTACCGGTCGGGCGCGGGGCCCCCGACTTTTCCGGCTGCTGATCATCATTCACAGCTAACTCCTCCTTGAAGAATTTGGCAGGGGCGACAGGACTCGAACCTGCAACCTACGGTTTTGGAGACCGTTGCGCTACCAATTGCGCCACGCCCCTAAGCTTGCCACCTTAAAAAGACGGCAGGCTCAACCCTACCAGACCGACAATTTCAGAATGAAACAGCCAACCCAAAGGGCGGAGTTTGGTAATAAAAAAGCACCCGCAACACGGGCGCTTTTCTTTCCCGGTAGCGATGGCGAGAATTGAACTCGCGACACAGCGATTATGAGTCGCTTGCTCTACCACTGAGCTACACCGCCATATCGCTCAAGCCAGCGGCCATAATGGCCGGAGACGTGAACAGAGCCCCCTGACAGAATCGAACTGTCGACCTTTTCCTTACCATGGAAACGCTCTACCGACTGAGCTAAGGGGGCACAGCCTCTTTAGAGTTGCGGCTTTAACCGCTGTGCTCTCGTTGAAGCCTTGAAAATACTAACCCGATTCTGCTTAAGAGCACAAATCACGAGGTCATCACGGCAATATCCACTCAAGAAATGAGGTTTAAAGGAGAATGAAGGACCACGTTGGGAGCTAAGGCGCAGCAATGATCCAAGAAACCCCCACGGTCGAAACCGTGGGGGTTTTTTGTGCCAGGTAGAAGATTCGAACTTCTGAAGGCAATGCCGGCGGATTTACAGTCCGCTCCCTTTGGCCGCTCGGGCAACCTGGCAGGCACTTCTTGGTGCGAGTAAGTACTTTACTATGCAGCCGGGGGCTTAGTGCAAATCGGCTGGTTAGCCCACTCGGCTGACCGTAAAATCAGCCAGCTGACGCAGGGCCTGGCTGGCTGGAATCTCGGGGAGAACTGAGAGCTGTTCCTCAACGACGCGCAAGTAGGCGTGGACATCCGCCATCGCCTTATCGCGCCCGCCAGACTGACGCAGCAACTCTATAGCGCGCTCGACATCATCGTCCGTGTCGAGGGCGCCAGTCAAGAGCTCGCGCAGGCCGTCGCCCACCGCTCCTTCTTCTTCCAAGGCATAGAGCACTGGGAGCGTGAATACGCCCTCCCGCAAGTCTGTTCCTGGGGTTTTTCCAGAATGCCTCGGGTCACCGAAGATATCGATGATGTCATCGACGATTTGGAAGATCATGCCCACAGCGCCGCCAATTTGACGCAGCGCGGCGGCGTGTTCCGGGCTAGCGCCGGAATGATAGGCACCTAAGTACCCGGCTGAGGCGATGAGCACAGCCGTCTTCTCCCGGATGACCGCCGTGTAGTGGTCGATGGGATTGGCCTCACCAACGCCGATGGTCTCCCGCATCTGTCCTGTGACGAGCTCTTCGAAAGTATCCGCAAAGTGCGCCACCGTATGGGTATCAAGCTGGCTCATCAAACGTGAGGCGTGAGCCAGCAGGGCGTCTCCGGCGAGAATGGCCACGGAGTTGCTCCAGCGGGAATTGGCCGATTCGACGCCGCGGCGACGGTCTGCCTCATCCATAACGTCATCGTGATAAAGGGTAGCCACGTGAACCATTTCGACCACGGTGGCGGCTTTAATCACACGGGAGCCTTGTGGATGAGAGCCATATTCCGAGGCCAGAAGCGCCATCATGGGGCGGAAGCGTTTTCCGCCCGCAGCTGAGAGGTGGCTGACTTTTTCTTTCAAAAAGTCCTGCCCGCGGTCTATTTCTGATTGCAGCAATTGCTCTACTGCAGCCATGCCAGCGTTCACGCGCTCGCTTAGCCGCGGATCCCCCAGGTCCACGTTAGTGGCGTGAGTTCGGCCGTTGGTCATTAAAAGCGTTCCCTTTGACTCAAAAATGCGAGTGATAGTCGATTACTTACCGTAGCCGAAACCACGGACCTAAACACACTCGACGTATCTGTACCGTGTAATGATAGTCCTTATGCCGGAGCAGATCGATAACCCATCCACCTTCGACGTCGCTATCATCGGCGCCGGGCCGGCGGGCGCGGCCGCGGCCATCCATGCCGCGCGAGCAGGCTACGAGACACTGCTTGTCGACGGCGCACGTTTCCCCCGCGACAAAACCTGCGGGGATGGCCTCACCCCCCGCGCGATGCATCAGCTCGAGAAGCTGGACCTCGACGTCAACCCCAAATACCGCAGCCTGGGGCTAAAGCTCCACGGCTTTGGCGGTTCTGTCACCGCCCCGTGGCCGCAGACCTATCCAGTGCAGACTGGTACAGCCTTGCCACGGCTGCACTTTGACAACCTCGTTGTCGATGCCGCGCGTCAGGCCGGAGCCACGCTCTGGACGGGCACGCCCGCCACTGCGCCCGAGTTACGCGGCAACCGCATCGTGAGTTTCCGCGTCGGCGAGGCCGAGGTCCGCGCGAGGTGGATCATCGTGGCTGATGGCGTCCGTTCGACCTTCAGCAAGCAGCTGGGTCGCACCTGGCAAAAGGACGAGGTCTATGGCATCGCAGCTCGCAGCTACGCCACCTCCCCACACGCGGGTGAGCCCTGGCTGCACTCCCACGTTGAGTTGCAGGATGAGAAGGGCACAGTACAGCCGGGCTATGGCTGGATTTTTCCCTTGGGCGAGGAGCTTGGCCAGGTCAATATCGGCCTCGGGGCTTTGTCCACCGCACGCCGCCCCGCCAAGATAAACACCAAGAAGCTCCTGGAGCACTATGCCGAGCAACAGCGTCCTGAGTGGAAACTGGGGCCAATCGAGCATGTGGCCTCCGCCCTGCTGCCCATGGGAGGGGCGGTCACTAACGTCGCCGGCGCCAACTGGATGCTCATCGGGGACGCCGCGGCCTGCGTCAACCCGCTCAACGGCGAGGGCATCGACTACGGCCTTGAGACAGCTGCTCTCGCCGTAGAGTTACTCGGCCCCAAAGATTTCACTTTGGCCTGGCCTGACATACTGCGGGCACACTACGGACAGGCCTTCTTGCTGGCGCGCACGGCCGCGCGCCTTTTGACCTACCCGCAGTTCCTTCCCGTAGCCGGCCCACTGGCGCTGCGAGGTCCGGTGGGAAGAATCCTCATGCCCGCAGCCGCGCGCCTGATGGGGAACCTGGTGACTGAGGAAGACCGCGATCTCATCGCGCGTGCGTGGCGAATGGCCGGCGGTACAGTAGGTCGCCTGCGCTCCCATAGCCCCCTGTGGAGCACCGACTAGGCAGGCTTTATCGCCGAGTGCAGCGCCACGATCCCCAAGGTGAGGTTCTGCCAGCCAGCACCGCTCCACCCGTTACGGTTGATAGCAGCTGCTAGCTCTTCCTGCTCGGGCCAGGCCCTGATGGATTCCGCGAGGTAGATATAAGCCTCGGGGTTGGAGGAGACGAGCTTGGCCACCGGCGGAAGGAGCCGGGTGAGATACTCCTTGTATAGGGTTCCGAAGACTGGGACCACGGGCTTGGAAAACTCCGCCACGGCAAGCCTTCCGCCTGGTTTGGTAACCCGGGCCATCTCGCGCAATCCGAGCTCGAAGTCCTGAATATTGCGCAGGCCATAAGAAATGGTCACCGCGTCGAAGCTATTATCCGCAAAGGGAAGGTTCATCCCGTCCCCAGCCACCTTGGGAACATCACGCTCCGCGCCTGCGGCCAGCATGCCCTGCGAGAAGTCACAGGCCACGCACCACGCTCCGGACTTGGATAGCTCAACGGTAGACACCGCAGTTCCGGCCGCCAGATCGAGCACCTTCTCCCCCGGCTTTAGCCCCAAGCGCTCGCGGGTCATTCTGCGCCACCGACGGTCTTGGCCGAAGGAGAGCACGGTGTTTGTAATGTCGTACTTTGCCCCGACGGCGTCGAACATACGCGCAACATCGAATGGTTTCTTATCTAGATCAGCCTTAGACACAAGTAACTAGCTTATGCCACGCGGGCGCCCAAGGCACGCGCCGCCCACCGTGGGAGTTCGGGGTGCTGGCCCAGAATTGTCAGGGGCACGCGATTGGCCTCCTCCACAACCTCACGGTAATAGCCCATGAGCTGTTGACATAGCGCGTCCCACGTCTTGTCAAAAATGGAGGCGCGCGCGTTGATGCACAGCTCACGGTAGATCTCTGGGTCTAGGATTGCGTCCACTGCAAAGGGAAGATCCTCAACGAAGGTATCGACATCGAGTAAGAGCCCGTTGTGACCCTCCTCGATGAGGTCAATCGGGCCACCTGCCCGCGGGCCAATGGTGGGCACTCCTGAGGCCTGTGCCTCTTGGATGGCTTGGCAGAAAGTCTCAAACTCTCCGGCGTGGACGAATACGTCAAGGCTGGCATAGGCCTGCGCCAGTTCCTCTCCGCCGAGCGCGCCCACGAAGATGGCATCGGGCAGCTGCGCCTCCAGCAAGGGGCGCTCAGGGCCATCCCCGACGATGACCAGCTGCAGATCATCGCGGCCATTGAGCCCGCTGAGGCGGTGTACTCCCTTCTCCGCAGCCAAACGGCCAACGAAGCCGATGATCTTCTTCTTCCCAGTGGGATCCCAGCTCAGACGCAGCGCCTCCGAGCGCTTGGCGGGTTGGAAGCGCTGGGCATCCACCCCGCGGCCCCAGTGACGAACGTTCTTGATGCGGTGATCCTCAAGACTGTGGATGGTCATTGAGGAGGGAGCCAAGGTCATCTGGCAGGAGTTGTGGATAGTACGCATCCACTCCCATGCCCCATAGGCTAGGGCGGATAGGTGGTACTTGGTGGCAAAGCCAGCGATGTCGGTTTGATAGACGGCGACACAGGGAATGCGCAATTGTCTCGCGGCGAAAGCGCCGGCCGCGCCCAGGACGAAGGGGCTGGCCAGGTGAATTATGTCCGGCTTAAACTCCCGCAGGGCCTCATCTACGGCAAGGGTGGGCACCCCCACCGGCAGCGAATCGATGAGGGGAACCTTGACGGTGGGCACGCGCACGATGGGAAAGCCCAAATAGTCCGGGACCTCTTCTTGGTTCTCCCGCGCACCGGGTGCGATGACTATGGCCCCCTGCCCGGTACGGTACAGATGCTCCAGAATCCGCAGAACAGAATTGGAGACACCGTTGACGTTGGGGAGAAAAGACTCGGCCACAATCGCTACTCGCATACGTTCCATCATCTCCCAACCATGGCCACAAGGCGGTAACGCCTATGAAAAATCTCGGTTAACTTCCTGACTCCGCGCGGCGGGTGATGGCTCCCACAGACCACCACAGGGCGGCGGCTATCAAAGTCGATACTACCGCCGAAGATAAGGCGGGGATGATGGATAGAGTCCATTCCCTGCCCTCGACCTTCACTAGATCGGGGTTATCAAAGGCATAGTTGACCCACACCTGCTGCCCCTCACCCAAGCCGGTGGGATAGAGAAGTCCCGTGGGTGGCGAGTGATAGATTCCATCGGCGTCTTGGAAGTCCGCCGTGGTGCGCAGCCAGCCCACGTCACTGACGGTTGCCAACGCGCGCCCCATATTGGACTCGATGGCGCGGTCATTGAGCCAAGAGCCAATCATCATCCCAGCGCAACCCACCAACACCGCCATATAAAGAGCCAGGATCACCTGATAAAGGCGCCGACGATAGACGGCCGGGGTATAACGCGGCATGTCCACCGCCTGCGGATGCTCCCTCGCCGACACGAGACTAACTTCCCACCTTGGCCGCTAGAGCGGCGTTGAGCTTCCTGCGCGTGGCGCGGGTGGTGTGCGCCTCCACGATAGTGATTCCTGCCGAGAACTCCTTGACCTCGGCGAGAATATCGAGCAACTCCTGGGCATTATTGGCCTCGCGGTAGTCGGCGCCATAAGCCTGGGCCAACGCAGATATATCCGCATCATGCGGGGTGCCAAAGGCCTTGTCAAAGGAGGGCCGCAGAGCCTGCGCACCCTGCTCCAAGACCTCGAAAATCCCGCCACCGTTATCGTTGGCCACGACGATGGTGAGGTTTTCCGGCCGCGGATTATCCTCCGGGATGAGCAGCGATGAAGCATCGTAGACAAAGGTGACATCCCCGATGAGGGCAACGACCCGCGGCGCCCTCCACTCCGCCGCCTCGCGGGACTGGGTGGCAAGGGCCACCCCGATGGATTGGGCAACTGTGCCGTCGATGCCGGCGGCTCCGCGCGGCGAGTAGGTCTCTACGCCATCAAAGGGCAGGCCAATGAGCGAGGCATCGCGCACAGGATTAGAAGCGCCCAAGACCAGGGTGTCCTCCACCGCCAGGGTGTCTCCCACCGCGGCGGCCACGTGAAGACCGGTGAATCCTAGCTCCGGATCCTCCAGGGTCTCACGCACCGCATCTGCGGCCATGCGCGAGGCGCCCTGGCACACTTTGATCCATTCCCTGCTCGGCTCGCCCGTCGTGGCCACGGTGGTACCCAGCCGCGCGTTGTCGCCGCGCGGGTTGGTGAAGTCAGCGGTGCGAGAAAGCACAACCAGCTCGATATCAGGATCGCTGATTAAGGCCAGTACCCCGCGGTGCATGGTGGGATGGCCCACCACGATGACCTGCTGCGCCTTGGTGTTGACCACGTAATTATTGGCGGAGACCTGCTCAGTACGGAAGATGTGTGCCGCCGCTGGGTGCACCGGCAGATAGGGAGCGGGCGCAGTGGGCTCGGCGATGGTGGGCACGTCCTCCAAGCCGGGGACTTCCCAGGCCTCGTCACCGGCAATCACCAGCGTGTTCTTGGAAAGATCGATGGCTACCTGCCCGTGATTTACCCAGGCAGGAGTCGGCGCTTTGCGCAGGGTGCGATCGCTCGGGGTACTCGGAAGCTCCTCGTCGACCAAGGGGAGATCGAAGGCCACGTTGATGTGCACGGCGTTATCGGTGCAGAAGCGTTGCCCGATGAGCGCGACGTCCTCTGCCTGACTGATGTGGGTGGTCTGTGCAAAGACACCGAAGATCCCTTGCTGCTCAATGGTCTGGGAAGCACCCGTCCCCTGCAGCCTTTCCGGACGGTCGGCGCTGATGACGGCCAAGGGGGTGTGCGAATAGGAGGCCTCGACCATGGCCGGAAGCGTGTTGGCCACCGCCGTGCCAGAGGTGACTACTACGCCGACGTGGCGGCGCTGCACACGGGACATGCCCAGCGCGCAAAAAGCAGCGGAGCGTTCATCGATCCGCGAATGGACGCGGATGTCGGTGCGTGCCAGAAGGGCAAGGGACAACGGGGCATTACGCGATCCCGGGCAAATGATGACGTCTGTGAGGTGGCGCGCCAACTGGGCAGCCACCAATTCGGCCAGCTTCAGGGATTGACTCATGCCGACCCATCTTACTGAGGCCACTGGGGCTCTGGTGCTATTGCCCGCCGCCTGTGTTTTCAGAGCCAAAGAGATCATTGAGCAGGCCGTCGATCTCATCTCCGCCGGAATCAATGCGGTCCCTCAGCTCGCTGGGAAGCTCGCTCGGCAACTCCGAAGGCAGCTCGGAGGGGAAAGCCGGCGCTTCTTCGGTGTGAGTCTCCGTCACCGTGGTGGGCACCTGGGTGGTCATGGTCTGAGTAACCGGCGCCGGCGCGGGCTTATCCGCATCTGCCGCCGCGTTGCGCCACAGGAAGAACAGGGCTCCCGCTGCGACGACTGCCACCGCCGCAATCGCGGCAAATACGCCAGCCAAGCCCGCGCCGCCCCCGCTCTTCTTTTTCTTTCCCGGCGCGGATTCGAATTCTCCCGGTTCCTGCTCGTAGCCAGGCTGGGCATATCCCTGCTGCGAATAGCCCTGCTGCGGATACCCGGCCTGCGGCTCTGGGGCGTAGCGCTGCTCGCCAGGGCCGGGGAAGTACTGGCGGGGGCGCTGCTCGTCTGACCCGGAGTGACTCGGATTGGTATCAGAACTGGGACGCGAAGATGCCGGTCCAGCACCAAATACGCGAGTCTCGTCGCCCCCGAAGCCTCCGCCGGTCACTGGACCGATCTGACGGGTCTCATCATCGGAATAACCGCCGGAGTTGCCCCAAGTGTTCTTCTCGTCATCGCCGTAGCCGTTTTTAGTCATGCTCTTAGAAATACCCTAAACACCTTGGATCATGCACCCGGAAACCTAAAAAGAGATCACATGCGGCGAGCCAGGGCGCGCCCCGTGGGGGTATCGAGCGTGGCAATCTGCGCCGGAGTTCCTTCCGCGATGATGCGCCCACCGGCGGCGCCTGCCCCCGGGCCCATCTCTAACACGCGGTCCGCGGTGGAGATCATGTCCAGATCGTGTTCGACCACGATAACGGTGTTGCCAGACTCCAACAGACTATGTAGTTCGGCGTTGAGAACCGCGCTATCGGCCGGGTGCAGGCCCGAGGTGGGCTCGTCAAGGAGATATAGAGTGTGCCCACGCCGCGAGGTACGCGAGCGTTGCAGTTCGGTGGCAAGTTTAATGCGCTGGGCCTCCCCACCTGACAGCTCCGGGGCACCCTGACCTAAGCGCAAATATCCCAGGCCAACGGCCTGCAGCGTCTCTAGGGAACGAGAAACCGCCGGCTCCGCTGCGAATACTTCTGCTGCCTCATCCACGGTGAGGTCAAGAATGCGGTCTATGGAATACCCCTGCCAGGTCACCTCGAGCGTCTCCGGGTTATAGCGCTTGCCGTCGCAATCCGGGCAGCGCGTATAGGCACCGGGCAGGAACACCAGCTCGACCTCGATCTTGCCTGCGCCGCCGCAGGTAGGGCACTGCCCCTGCTTGACGTTATAGGAGAATCGAGAGACGCCCCACTTGCGGCGCCGCGCTTCGTCGGTGTGGGCGAAGAGCTTGCGCACGCCGTCGAAAAGCCCTGTGTAGGTGGCCAATGTGGAGCGCGGGGTCCGCCCAATGGGTTTCTGCGTAATCTGCACCAGCCGCGAGATATGCTCCAGTCCCTCCTGCTTGGCGACGCCCCATCCACCATCCTTGTTACTGCTCTCACCATGCTCGCGCACCAGGCCTGCGAGCACGGTGGAGACAAGCGTGGACTTACCCGAGCCGGAAAGCCCCGTCACTGCAGTGAACTGACCGAGGCCGAAGTCGACGTCGAGGCCTTCGATGCTGCGGCATTCCACCCCGCGCAGGCGCAGCGTGTGGGTGGCGGCAGTGGGCTGCGCCTTGGGGTGCAGCGTGCGGTGCAGCAGAGCCTTCCGCGTCGGGCTGTCAGTGTCGCCGGGTTTCTCAGCCAGGTACTCAGACACGGGCCCGGAGTAGAGGATCTCTCCCCCACGCTCGCCGGCGAACGGACCTACATCAACAATCCAGTCGGCGCGCGCCACCAGATCCATGTCGTGCTCGACCAGCAGAACGGAGTTGCCGCCCGCGATGAAATCGCGGCACAGGTCCACTACTGCGAAGCGCTCCTCCGGGTGGAGGCCTGCCGAGGGCTCGTCAAGGACATAGGTAACCCCGAAAAGCCCGGAGCGCAGCTGCGCCGCCAGCCGGATGCGCTGCAATTCTCCCGCGGAAAGGGAACTCGTGGGGCGGTCCAGGCTCAAGTGCCCCAGCCCTAAGTCCACGGCCGAGCGCAGAGCCGGGATAACCTGCTTGAGCAGCAGTGCCTCCGCGCTATTATCCTGCGGGCGTGGGCCTTGCACCAGCGCCAGTGCGCGTTCAAGGGACAGGGCATTGAAGGCGTCGATTGGCATGCCCAAATACGTCACCTTTAGCGCCGCCGGATTGAGCCTGCGACCGTGGCAGACCGGGCACTCGTGGGTCTCTAAAAATTGGAGCGTGCGCCGACGCAGAGTATCCGAGTTCGTCTCCGCGAGAGTCTTGGTCAGATAGCTCGCCACCGAACGCCACGTGCCCTTATAGTTGCGCTGAATCTGGTCCGCGCCGCGATGCGGCTTGACGGTGACCACTGGGCGCTCATCGGTGAAAAGAATCCATTCGCGCTGCTTGGCCGGCAAATCCTTCCACGGAACCTGCAAATCGTAGCCCAAAGCCTGCAGGATATCGTGGAAGTTCTTCCCCGCCCAGGCCCCCGGCCAGGCGGCGATTGCGCCCTCGTCGATACTCAGCTGTGGATCGGGCACCATCGAGGATTCCGTGGGGATGTGCACGACTCCTGTGCCCTGGCAGCGCGGGCACATTCCCTCCGGCGTATTGGGAGAAAAGCAGTCCGAGTCCAGCCCTTGGGGGTTGTCCCCGGCGCGCGAAAAGAGCAGCCGCACGGAGTTCGATATGGCAGAGACGGTTCCCACGGTCGAGCGCGCCCCGCCTGCCGACGCCGTCTGTTGCAGCGCCACCGTGGGCGGCAAGCCGGCAATGCCACCTACCTGCGGGTCCACGGCGGAGCCGATGAGGCGACGCGCAAAAGGCGCCACCGATTCTAGGTAGCGACGCTGGCCCTCCCCGTGGATGGTTCCAAAGGCCAGGGAGGACTTCCCCGAGCCCGAAACCCCGGTCACGGCAACCAGGCGCCCCCGCGGCATGGCAACGTCAACGTGGCGCAGGTTATGCAGGTGGGCATCGTGGACTTTGATCATGCCGGATTCAGTCATGTTCCCCACCGTAGTATCAGGCGCTATCCTCGTGAGTCTTCGCGGGCTTCGAGCACATCCCAGCACTCGCGCACGCGCTCAAGCCACCAGTCCCGGCGCGCGGCAGGGGCTGCCAACGCTGATAGGCGTGCGGGATCAGGCGCCAGAATCTCTAGCGGGAGGTGCCCGTCGACGATCTGGCGCGGGGCGGTGACGTCCTCGAGAAAGAGCGAGCCCGTGGCCAGGCCGGCGGCAGCCGGGGTGACGTCGATATCTTCGTCATCGTAGATCTTCGGCAGCGCGCCAACGGTGGCCAGCCCCATGCCGATTCCAATGGAGGTATCCAGCGCCGAAGCCACCGTGATGTCCATGTGGCGCTCGCGCAGGTGCTGCGCTAGGTCTAGGACACGGCGCACTCCGCCCAAAGGCGCGGGCTTGAGTACCGCAACATCCGCCGCCTTAAGCTGCGCCACGCGGTAGGGATCACTTACCTTGCGAATGGACTCATCCGCCGCGACGCGCACAAAGAGCCCGGCGCGCATGAGCTGCTGGCGCACCTGCGCCAACTCCTCCACCGTGGCGCAAGGCTGCTCCAGGTAGTCCAGGGGCATCAAGGCCTTGGCTGCGGCAACAGCCTCCTCAACGCTCCAGCCGCCATTAGCATCGACGCGCAGCACCGGCACCTTGCCGCTGGCCGCGACGTATTCGCGCACGGCATCGACGCGCGCGACATCCTCTGCCAAGCTCTGCCCCGGCTCCGCCACCTTGATCTTGAAGGTGCGGCAACCCGGATAGCGCTGCATGACGTCGACGACCTCACTGGCAGGAACTGCCGGGATGGTGCCATTGACCTCGATGGAATCACGTACCGGCTCCGGAAAGCCCTCTACTGCAGCCTCCAGCCCCGCAGCCAACCACGGCGCGGATTCCTTGGCCCCGTACTCCAGGAAGGGGGAGAACTCGCCCCATCCGGCCGGGCCTTCGATAAGCAGCGCCTCGCGGGTGGTGATCCCGCGGAACTTCACCGCCAGCGGCAAAGCAACAACGTGGGAGCGCTCCCGTACTTCTTCTAGATTCATGAGGGCTAGCTTAATGCTTATGCTCCTCCGCAACCCGCGGCGGGTACTACTGTATTAACCCATGAGCGAACACCAGAAGTACAGCACTGCTAACCCGTTCCGCCCCAAGTTGTGGAACGCCGTTCCCGGCTTCGAGGATCTCACGGACATTACCTACCACCGCCTGACGGAACCGGGCCGCGCCGGCGGTATCGTGCGCATCGCCTTCGATCGCCCCGAGGTGCGCAATGCCTTCCGCCCACACACCGTCGACGAGCTCTACCGCGTCCTCGACCACGCCCGCCGCACCCCCGACGTGGGAACGGTGCTGCTGACCGGCAACGGCCCCTCTGCAAAGGACGGCGGCTGGGCCTTTTGCTCCGGCGGGGATCAACGCATCCGCGGCCGCTCCGGCTACCGCTATGCCACCTCGCATGCCCACGATGATGCGGTGGCCGATGAGAGCACCGTCGATGCCGCCCGCGAGAAAGTGGAGGGTGGGCGCCTGCACATCCTCGAGGTCCAGCGCCTCATCCGCACCATGCCCAAGATCGTCATCGCCGTGGTCAATGGCTGGGCTGCCGGCGGCGGGCACTCCCTGCACGTGGTCTGCGATCTCACCATCGCCTCACGTCAAGAGGCCCGCTTCAAGCAGACCGACGCCGACGTTGGCTCCTTCGACGCCGGCTATGGCTCCGCCTACCTCGCCAAGATGGTGGGTCAGAAATACGCCCGCGAGATCTTCTTCCTCGGCCGCACCTACAACGCCGAGCGCATGCAGCAGATGGGCGCAGTCAACGAGGTTGTCGATCACGGCGACCTCGAGGACGCCGCTATACAGATGGGAAGGGAAATCAACACCAAGTCCCCCACCGCCCAGCGCATGCTCAAGTTCGCTTTCAACCTCACCGACGACGGCCTCATGGGCCAGCAAGTCTTCGCCGGCGAGGCCACCCGCCTGGCCTATATGACCGACGAAGCCGTCGAGGGCAAAGAGGCCTTCCTGGAAAAGCGCGCGCCCAACTGGGACGAGTTTCCTTACTACTACTAGGTTAATGAAAGAAAGCTCACCCATAGCCAAAGGTCTCCGAAACAAACTGACCCGGCTGAATACAATCGCTTCGTATGAAGCTACCCACTTTTCTCAGGTTTTCTCTGAGTTCGCTAGACGGAAGCTAATGGTTGAGTTAACATTCTTTCGAGAACTGAACCTCAGTAAACTATCGGCTCGATTTCGATAGTGAATGCTCCGGCCGACACCCCAGGGTGTCGGTTTTTTCATACCAAAGGAACCCCTACCTTGTCTCCTTCTACCTCTCTCCGTTACCGCGTCGGTATTGACGTCGGTTCGTACTCTCTCGGTTGCGCAGCCATCGCTATCGACGAGGATGACTACCCCGTAGAAATTCTCAGCGCGACGTCCCTAATCCACGATTCAGGCGTCGACCCAGATCAACAGAAAAGCGCTGTTACCCGGCTCGCCTCCTCTGGGATAGCACGCAGAACTCGCCGCTTGTATCGTAAGCGCCGCCATCGGGTTATCAAGCTAGAGAAGTTTCTAGATGCTCAAGGGTGGATCACTGAACCCTTCGAGTCTTACCCTGACTCCTATCTCCCATGGAAAGCCCGCGTAGAGCTGGTCAACGGGCTCATCAAAGATCCAGCGGAACGCGGCGAAAAGCTATCCATCGCTTTTCGCCACATTGCAAACCACCGCGGATGGCGTAACCCTTATAAAAAGACCACTTCTCTGTATAACCCTGGGCCGCCGAGTGACGCGTTTGTACAAATTCGTGAAGATCTGGAGGCTAGAACTGGTAAGAAAATTCCAGAAAATGCCACGGTAGGACAGCTTATTGCTTTCGCAGATCTGGGTAGCGATCGCCTCCGCGGCGGAGGTAAAAACAAAGATAAGGCAAAAGAAAAGGCAGGCCGAGAAGGCGAGATAAAGCACGCAGTCATCTCAGCTCGCCTTCAACAGGTGGATCATGCCAGGGAGATCAATGAGATATGCAAGACACAGAATCTGTCGGATGAATTGCGAAAGAAGCTGCTTGATCTTGTATTCGCCGCTGAATCACCCAAGGGCGCGCAATCTGGCCGAGTAGGAAAAGATCCGCTGCAACCGAGTAAGGACCGCGCGCTAAAAGCTTCAAATTCTTTTCAGCGGTATCGAATTGCAGCTCTAACCGGAAATCTTCGCATTCGCAATGGCCAGGCCAAAGAGCAGCTAAGCGCGGAGCAACGGCTTTTGGTCTTCGATTATTTGGTCAACCTCGATGCAAATAAGGAAGCTAGCTGGCTGGCTATCTCTGATCTACTGCAGATTGATCGCGGCAATCTGCTGGGAACAGCAACCATGACAAATGATGGCGAACGGGCAGGCGCTCGCCCACCTGTTCATGACACCAATCGAACCATCTTGAGCTGCAAAGTAAAAGCACTCGCAAACTGGTGGAAAACTGCGAACGAGGCAGCGCGGTCCGCAATGCTAAAGGCACTGTCGAATGCAGAAGTTGATGACCATGATTCACCTGAAGGCGCACTGGTACAAGCTTTCTTCGCCGAGCTCGATGAGACCGAACAGGAAAAGCTCGATTCTTTGCATCTGCCAATGGGGCGAGCCGCATACAGCGCAGACACACTAGATCGCCTTACGAAGAGGATGCTCGACGATAACGTCGATCTTCATAATGCGCAGAGAATTGAGTTCGACATACCGGAGGATTGGGCCCCACCGGCACCGAAGATTGGTGAGCCGGTTGGTAACCCTGCCGTCGATCGCGTGTTGAAAGGCGTCGCTCGATGGCTAGAAGCTGCTGCCGATGAGTGGGGCGCCCCGCAATCCATCGTCATCGAACACGTCCGTGATGGGTTCATCAGTAAATCAAAAGCAACAGAACTCGACAGGGAAAACAACCGCAGGGCCACACGCAATCGCAAACTCTTCACCGAGATGCAAGAGATCCTAGGAATCGATGGACATTTCCGGCGCTCCGATTTATGGCGTTATCAATCCGTGCGGCGCCAAAACTGTCAATGCGCTTACTGCGGCGGAAAGATTACCTACGCTAGCTGCGAAATGGACCATATTGTTCCCCGTGCTGGCGAGGGATCCACTAACACTAGAGAGAACTTAGTGGCGGTTTGTCATCGCTGCAATCTTTCAAAGAAGAACACACCGTTTGCTCTTTGGGCCGAAAAATCAACGATTCCGGGAGTTAGCGTCAAGGAGGCCTTGGAGCGCACCCGCCATTGGGTCGAAGACTCGGAAATCACCAAGAAGCAGTTCAACGACTTCCGCAACGCGGTTTGTCAAAGGTTCCGGCGGACTTCATTGGATGAGCCTATCGATGCTCGTTCAATGGAATCCGTGGCATGGATGGCCAACGAGCTTCGCAGCCGTATAGCGCAACGTTTCGCCGATGAAGAAACATCCGTCGCAGTCTATCGCGGACAGATCACAGCCGAGGCGAGAAAAGCCTCCGGAATCTCTGACAAGCTCCAGTTCATCGACGGAACAGGAAAGTCGCGTTTAGATCGCAGACACCATGCAATTGATGCTGCTGTTGTGGCTTTCGTGCGTAACTTCATCGCAGAAACCCTCGCCATTCGAGGTAATAAGCGTGATTCCTCACGAATCACCAATGGGACTTACCAATGGAAGGAGTTTACAGGTAGCGATGCAGCCCATCGCGCTGCGTGGAACGCCTGGCTCCCACGGATGCAGCGCCTTGCTGCGCTTCTCCAAAGAGCACTACAAGAAGACCGGATACCAGTAACTTCAAATCTCCGCCTGCGCCTTGGAAATGGGCGGGCGCACGAAGACAGCATAGGAAAACTATCTAAGTTGCGCGTTGGCGATGAAATCTCAGCACGCGACATTGATCGCGCATCTTCCGAAGCTCTCTGGTGCGCGCTTACCAGAGCTCATGATTTTGACCCCAAACATGGCCTTCCTGAGAATCCCGACCGCAAGATTCGCATTCACGGGTCTTGGTACGATGCGGATGATGAGATTGAAGTTTTTCCTGTTGCTGCAGGTGCAATAAAAGTCCGCGGCGGGTATGCCGAACTCAACAGATTCCACCACGCCCGAATTTACCGCATCACATCAGGTAAGAGACCGGTTTATGCGATGCTTCGCGTCTACAACATCGACCTTGCCAAGCACCGAGACTCCGACCTTTTCAATGTGGAGATCAAGCCGCAAACCATCTCAATGCGGCAGGCAGAGCCGAAATTGCGGAAGGCTCTCGCTGAAGGACATGCCGAGTATCTTGGTTGGGTAGTCAGCAATGATGAGTTGATTATCGATACTTTCTCTTTCACCACTGGTCAGATTGCTGGGATGCAGCAGGAGCTTGGAATACAGAAGCGATGGCGATTAGAAGGTTTCGACTCCAACGCGAAAGTTCGCCTTCGTCCCCTTCTCATGAGCGCTGAAGGCCTCCCGAAAGAAGCCTCCAAGGATTCCGTCAGCATCCTAACCAAAACTTGGAGAGTATCGATCAACAAACTGCTTTCAAAGGGTTGTGTCTCTGTTATTCGGAGGGACTCTCTCGGTCGCGTCCGACTAACTAGTGCGGCGCATCTGCCAGTCTCGTGTGGGCTTGCCCGCAAATCGTG
>NZ_DGRD01000010.1:0-11692 GCF_002390965.1 Corynebacterium sp. UBA4397 | reverse complement strand
AAGTTGTGCGAAATACTCCTGCAAGCCCATGACCGCCACGCTAGGACACCGCCCACCGCCGCGACAATCCTCAACCGCGCCCAGTAAGGAAACTGTGGATAGCCCACCAGCGCCGGACGCAGTTATCCACAGCTGGGCCGCTTCGCCAGAATTAGGTAGTGCGGGAGCAAGGCCATCCGGCCTATCCTGAATGATCGGTCTCGGTGCTGACCAACAGAATCAATGCACTCCAAAACCGGAAGATCCTGCTAAGCGCCTCTCCCCAGAACCCACAAAAAGCCGCCGCGAGCGGTTCTTAAGACGCGCATAGCCCCTCAATACGAATACTTATTGAGAACTCTTATTGAGCGGGGACTTCCTCTCCGGGTGCTCCCTCGGCGGGGGCGCCTTCAGCGGGAGCTTCCTGCATTGGAGCCTGATCAGCCGGGGAAGCGCCAGCAGCGGTGTCGGCGCACATAGCCGGGACTTCTTCCGGAGGAACGATATTGGTCACCAACGTGCACGCCCACGACTTCGAGAGCTTCCAGTGCCCATCCTCGTAAATGAATTCAACCTGGTCAGCGGTCTGCCCCTGGCCATCTGGCGTAGAGAAGTTGACCGTGGCCAAGGCGGAATCCGGGACTAGACCGGGCAATACAGGATCAACTACCTCGAAAACTGCGCCGGATTCAGCCTGGGACTTCGCCATGGTGTCGAAGAGCTCGGGGGCATCTTGTCCACCCTGGACCGTGACGGTCTTCTCCTCCAGCGGAACATTAGGGTCAGTAGCCCGGGCGAGGATCGCGTTAAGATCGGCCGCTGTCGGGGTCTGAGCCTGCGCATCGGTGGTTTCCTGGGCGGCGGTGTTCGGAGCGGCTGAACTACTGGCCGCCGAGGAGCCCTCGTCCGAAGAAGAGCAGGCAGCAAGCGCAGTCGCAGCGCAAGCGGCCAACAAACCCGCACTTAATTTGGTGAATTTCACTGTTTCTCCTCACAAAGTGTAAAAGCGCGCGGCGTACACGCACCAATTTCTAACCCTCCACTGTATAGGGACGCAGGCTTATACCCGCTATCCCGTGCCCGCGAACACCCAATTCGCCAGCCAACTCACAGTCAACGCCACGATTAATCCATGGTCTAACCTAGGAATGCATGAGCCTCTCCACTGCCCCGCACCAGACCATAGCGCTGATAGCCACTGGCGGCACCATCGCGTGCACCACTAACGCCGCAGTTGAACTCGTCCCCACCGTGACTGGACAGGACTTGGCTGCTTGCCTTGCTTCTGCAGCCAATATAGAAGTTATTGAATTCCGGCAGTTGGATTCCTCCGATATTTCTTTGGCCGATCTTGACGCGCTGCGCGCCGTCGTGGCCCAACAGCTACGCCGTCCAGACATCTCCGGAGTATTGATAACTCATGGCACGGATTCCATGGAGGAAACCGCCTTCGCACTCGATATCTTCCACGGGAGCGATAAGCCCATCGTCCTTACCGGCGCGCAGCGCGCCTTCGACCATCCCAAGGGTGATGGCCCGGGTAACCTGTGCGATGCCGTGGGACTCATGCGCCGTCAGCCTGCAGGTGTGTATATCCAATTCGGCGGGGTCAGCGTTCGCGCTCGGGGGGCACGCAAGCGCCACACAAGTTCCCTCGTGGCTTTCGAGGCCATGGCCGTCTCCCCCGGACTTCCCGGGGTATTTCCCCTGCCTGCAGCCTCACTTGCGGCCCATCCTGTCGCCATCATCGCCGCCTATCCCGGCGCGGAAGCCACGCTTGTCGATGTCGCCTCTGCACACTTCCCCGGCATCGTCATTGAGGCCTTGGGCTCCGGAAACATGAGCACCGCCATGGGCCAGGCCGTGGAACGCGCGCTCGACCGCGGCGTGGCTGTGGTCATCTGCACGCGGGCACCTTATGGCGCGACCGCCATGGTCTATGGCGGCGATGGCGGCGGCGCCAGGCTCAATGCCAAAGGCGCGGTGAGCGCTGGCGAGTTTCGCCCGGGTCAGGCTCGAATCCTGCTCTCCGCCGCACTGGCCAGCGGCGTGCCTGTGAGCGAAGCCTTCGCCACTGCCCCGGCGTTTTAGCACTCCCTTTCATCTAGCTCTCAGCAGCAAACCACTCCGACCAAGCCAGCGAGTCGAGCGGATCCGCAGGTTTTAGCGCCGGATCGTCAACAGCGAAGGATTTGCTCTTTCCCGGACCCGTCGCTCGAGTTTCAAAGCGCACGCTGACCACCCCGTGCCCCGTTCCTTGTACCCAGCCATGGCCGTAATCGGGGTGATAGACATCTTCCGTGGTCCGCCACGTCTTTTCTGCGTCTCCCGGGTCTTTCGCGTTCAGCGTCAGCCCCTCCACCACCGTCTCCGAGGACATGGCTTCGCCTTCTGGCCCCACGACTGCTCCCCCGACTCCGGTTTCAAAGTCGTTGTCTGGGGCAGGCGGACGAACCAGCTCGCGATCTAGCTCAGGGAAGAGGACGTTCTGCCTGGCCTCCTCCAGTCCCGAGTAGCTCACCCCAACAAGTCTTATAGGCCCCAGCTCTTCGGGATACCTGGCCAGCCGGAGCGCACTGGCCTGAAGCACCTTAATATCGTCGGTGGCATAAGGCAGCGTTGATGAGCGGGATTCGATGTGGAAATCCGCCATCCGCAGCTTCACCGTCACAGTCCGGGCGCCGCGCCCGTCCTTCAGCAGACGCCGGTGCGCTCCCTGTGCTGCTCTGAGGATCGCGGCATCGACCTCTGTGACACTGAGTAGGTCTTTGGGGTAGGTATGCTCCGTGGAGATTTGTTTGGAAATGGCACGGGGTGCAACCTCCCTCTCATCTATCCCCTGCGCGAGGCGCCACAGCTGAATACCAACCGTGTTGCCGAGCGAGATTTCTACCTCTTTCTGAGTCATGTTCGCCAGCTGGCCAATAGTCTCCACCCCAATGGAGCTTAGTTTCGAAGCAGTAACCGGCCCCACGCCCCACAGCTTCTTCGCCGCCAGGGGGTGCAGCATCTCAATCTGCTTGTTTACAGGAATGACAAAGGTCCCATCGGGCTTGGCTTCCCCGGACCCAATCTTGGCAAATTGCTTACCCGACCCAGCACCAATGGAGCACGGCAGTCCTGTCTCCTCACGGATAAGGGCACGCAGATTCTCTGCCCATTCAAAAACCTCCCCGGCGCTGGCCCTGCGCAGGGCCACGGGCTCCATGAAAGCCTCGTCGATGGATAGCTGCTCGATGACACCGACGTGGGCAGCGATGATTCCAAACACACGCCGAGAGGCAGCTGAATACACCGCATGACGTGGCATTACAACCACTGCCCGCGAGCCCACGAGCTGTTGCGCACGAAACATCGGCATGGCCGAGTGCGCCCCATATTCGCGTGCTTCATAGGATGCCCCCGCAACCACGCCACGGCCTCCTAGGCCGCCCACGAGAACTGGCCGGTCGCGCAAAGTCGGCCGGGTGAGCTGTTCGACGGAGGCAAAGAAGG
Source organism: Corynebacterium sp. UBA4397 (assembly GCF_002390965.1). NCBI lineage: Bacteria > Bacillati > Actinomycetota > Actinomycetes > Mycobacteriales > Corynebacteriaceae > Corynebacterium > Corynebacterium sp. UBA4397. Next base: position 8,218 of record NZ_DGRD01000010.1, on the reverse strand, counting down.
CATCCATGTCGATGTGTAGGACCCAGCGCTGCATGTATTTTAGTGTAGAAACAACGCCCTTATTCGAGCAAAGCTGCCTCCCGTCCGCTTAACCTCTCCGCTTGAGACGTGAGGCTCAACCTTGAGGCTTAAGACATGGCGGGCCCTGTGTATCTCTTAGCTCTCACGTTCGCGCACTATGAGCAATGTCTCACGACAAGTAGACAAAAAGTACTTCTTGCATGCAAGCTGTACACATGCAGAATGTAAGCACAGCTACCCCGCCGGCGGCGGAACGCGCCTATTGCTTCGTCAAGGCCAACATCATTGATGGCACCTTCGATGATTCGGAGATGCTCTCGGAAGCGGCCTTGGCTTCGCAATTAGGCATGAGCCGAACCCCCATGCGTGAGGCTTTCTTGCGTCTCGAGGTTGAGGGCTTTATCAAGCTCTATCCCAAACGCGGAGCCCTTGTGGTCCCGATTAGCCCGCGGGAAATCCGCGAGGTCTTCGAGGCTCGCATGCTTGTCGACGAGCACTCTGCAACGCATATATGCAACCTCAGCGGCTCCGAACGCGACGCCATCGCGGACGTTTTGGATGCCATCATCGCGGAGCAAACCGCCGCGCTCGACGCTGAGGATCTTGGCACCTACGCTGAACTCGATGCCAAGTTTCACCAAACGATCATGGATAACGGCGGAAACAGCCTGTTGGCGAACTTAGGCCATACCCTTCGCGAGCGCCAACAGCGTTTTACCGCCAAGGCAGTCGGGCGCAACTTGGAGCGCGCCCGCGCCTACGTAGCCCAACACAAAACACTAAGTGCTGCCCTGCAATCCGGCGATTTGACTTCCTATTTGTCCATCCTCGACGACCATCTCAATTCCTCAAGGAAGCAACTGTGACTGTCTCTGCACAACCCAACCCCACCGTCAAGGAGGGGTCACCCGTCGCAGAAGTTTCCAAAGAAGCTTCTGTCCAAACCCCCAAGCTCGACATTGATGTCGCCGGAAAGACCTACGCCAAGCACTCATGGTTCCCCGTAGCCGGCACCATGATCGCCGTGGCTTGGGGCGGTAATGAATTCACCCCGTTGCTCGTGATGTACCGGGAGACGTCAAACTTCTCCCAGGTCACAGTCAACGGCCTACTCGCTGCCTATGTCATCGGCATCATTCCCGCGCTGCTTATCGGCGGCCCGCTCTCCGATCTCATTGGACGCCGCCCCAGCCTTCTTCCCGCTGCCCCGCTTTCCCTCATCGGCTCTTTCCTCCTGTCCATCGCCCCGCATGAGCCCCTCGTCATTGCCTTGGGTCGCATCTTGTGCGGCATGGCTTTGGGCCTAGTCATGGCCGTGGGTTCGACATGGATCACCGAGTTGGTTGCTCGTGCTGGCGGCGATCCAGCCGCAGGTGCTCGTAAAGCTTCGTTGTGCTTGACCGTAGGATTCCTCGTCGGTGCCGGAATCGCTTCCGTGCTGGCGCAGTGGGGACCATGGCCTACGCACTTGGCCTATGTCTTGCACATCCTTTTGACCTTGGTTACTGCCATCTGGCTCACCAAGACCCCAGAGACTAGGCAGCCGCACGATGTGACGGTCAAAGAGACCATCCTTGAGCTGCGCGTTCGCGACATGCTGGCCATGCTCTACATTCCTACTGCAGCTCACAAGCGCTTCCTGCGCGTGGTCGTCCCTGTTGCACCGTGGGTCTTTGGTTGTGCCGGCGCTGCTTATGCTCTGCTGCCGCAGCTCTTGTCGAGCTCAGCTGGCCAGGAACCTATCGCCTTTTCCGGCCTGATGACAGTCATCACCCTGGGTTGCGGCGTAGGCGTTCAGATGGTCGGCCGAGTAATCGATACTCACAAGTCAGCTCGTGCCTCCGCTATCGCAATGGCAGTCATCACCGTCGGCACCATCTTGGGTGGCATCGCTGCAAAGACGTTGTCGCTACCTTTGGGCATCGCCGCAGCAGCCAGCATGGGTGCCGGTTATGGCTTGGCCCTCGTTGCCGGCCTGTCTGAGGTACAGCGTATCGCTGGCGAGCGTGAACTTGCTGGCCTGACTGCAGTGTATTACTCCATTGCCTACACCGGATTCTTCATCCCGATGGCTTTCAGCGCGCTTGCCCCGCTGATTGGGTTCACCAACCTCTTCATCATCGGCGCAGGCCTCGCCGTCGTCTGCCTTGTCAATGTCGCTTGCGCTTGGCGCTCGCACCTGCCAGGCACGCGCCGCTAGGGCGTAGTAACTAAAACAGTGCGGCGGTCTAGTTCCCAGATGTGGGTTCTAGACCGCCGCACTGTTTTGCGGCCATAGTGCTGGCAATTAGAGTTGCAAGTCACCGAGAGCTTGGAAGTCTTCGGTCATATCGCGCAGGCGTTGATAGCGCTGCACTGGCAGTGGATCGTGGTCCCCGGTATAGACCCTGGTCCCGGCTGCGCTCCACTGCGGCGGGGTGGCAGAACCGCTCAGTGCCCACGCTGCCTGGCGAGCTGCGCCCAGAGCAACGTATTCGCTCGGCTCTGGGACCACCACGTCCACGCCGAAGATCTGCGGCGCGATGATCCGCATAGCCTCGCTCTTGGCCGCCCCGCCGATGAGCAAGACACGCTTGGCCGGGGAGCCGGTGACCCGCTCGATGGTCTCGACGGCATCAAACATAGAGCACAAGAGCCCCTCGACCACTGCCCTCGCGATGTCGGCGCGAGTGGTGTCAGTGCGCAGTCCCGAGAACATGCCGGTCGCGTTCGGGCGGTTGGGCGTTCTTTCCCCATCGAAATAAGGCAAGAGTGTCACACCGTTCGCTCCGGGAGGAGCCGCCAGTGCCAGCTCAGATAGCCCGGAGTGGTCAACGCCCAAGAGCATGGCTGCGAAATCAAGGACCTTCGCACCATTGAGAGTGCAGGCCAGAGGCAAGTACTTTCCGCTCGCATCGCAAAAGCCGGTGACAAGACCGGAAGGATCAGCGACCGCGTGATCACTAATCGCGCTGGCCACACCCGAGGTCCCCACCGAGACGCACACGTCGCCCGGCTGCAGGTCAAGCCCCAGCGCCGCCGCCATGTTATCGCCTGTACCTGCGGCAATGGCGGCCCCGGAGGCCGTGGTGCCCACGATCTCATTGGGCTCTGCCACCCGCGGGAGGGTTACCTCGTGGCCGAGATACTGCGCGGCTAGTTGCGGGAGGAACTTGCGCTGCCACGGGCAGTAGTAGCCGGTGCCAGAGGCATCGCCGTGATCCGTCGTCAATTCTTTTCTTCCGCCCAGCTGCCAAGTCAGGTAGTCGTGGGGCAAGACTACAGCCGCTGTCCTGGCGGCATTGTCAGGCTCGTTGTCGCGCATCCACCGCAACTTCGTGCCGGTAATGGAGGCCACCAGCACCGAACCGGTCAGGCTGGCGCTCTCGGCAGGTCCGCCCAACTCCTCAACCAGCTGCGCAGCCTGCGGTGCCGAGGAAGTGTCATTCCACAACATCGCGTCACGGATCACCTCGCCCTGTGCGTCGAGGGGGACCATGCCGTGTTGTTGTCCCGCAACCGAGACGGCATCCGCCTGCTCGATGAGGCCGGCCGTAGCCCGGTCCATCGCTGAAATCCACGCTGCGGGATCCACTTGGGTGCCTGCCGGGTGGGTGCTGCGGCCCTCGTCTACAATCTGGCCAGTGGCGGCGTCGACAAGCAGGGCTTTGCATGACTGCGTCGAGGAATCGATGCCAAGTACATAGGTCATTGCTGTGCCTTCTTTTATCTGATTTCAGAATCTATTTCGGGACGCTATTTAAGGATTGCGGCGGTAGGCAGTGTCGGTTCAGGAGCCGGGGTATCCACAAGGTGAATCCTTGCACCCGATTCACGCAGCTGCTCGCTCTGGGCGGTGCTCAGGTTGGAGTCGATCACAATGTCATCGAAGCTCGCTAGGCTCGCCACGAAGTGCATGCCGAAGTTAAGAAACTTCGAGGAATCTACGACCAGGATCTTGCGCGTGCCGAGTTTAACGAAGGAAGCCTTCGTAATCGCCGCGTCCTCATCTGGGTGATAGATGCCTGTGCCGTTGATGCAAGTGGTGGACACGACAGTCACCGAAGCGTGCAGACGGTCCACGGCTCGGCACGTTGCGGTACCTAAGAAAGAATCTGTGGCGGCGACGTAGCGCCCACCCACGCCGGTGAGCACCAAGTGCGGAGTGGACTTACTCACCACCGTCATGAGCTTGAGGGAATGTGTGATGATTCCAGAAGGCTGGGCCGCTAGAACGAAGGGCAAGCAGGCCTCGACTGTGGTGGAATCATCGAGCGCAACGACATCACCCTCACCTATGAGAGTTCCCACTTCCTGAGCCAACGCGCTCTTAACCGCCGTGTTGGTGGCGCGCCTGATAACGACATCGCGCTCAGTGAACTCCTCCTCGATGGCACGTGCTCCCCCGCGGATACGCTCGAGCTTCCCGGCTTCCGCCAACTGCTCCAAGTCACGGTGAATGGTCATGGGACTTACCCCAAAGTGCCGCGCCAACTCCTCAGTGCGGGCATGACGCTCGACGCGAATCCTGTCCAGCATCTCTGCCCTGCGCGAGTCCACGCCCAAGCGCGTTTCTGCCGCATCGTCCATGGGGAGCACCTCCTTGACCTCGTCTGCACAGTGTTAGTTGCTTCTGTTAGTTGTTTCTTGTTTTTCAATCCAACTTTTCAATGCCAGCGTGAAACTGCGCCGGTTTTTAACAAAAATATCACATATATCCGGGAATGAATGAGAAATTCCTTGTTAAACGGGCCCAGTCCCCATGCGCGCGCCTCGACGAGGGGTAGTTAATCACACATAGTCAACATCATTTCACGTAAATATGTTGACTTCTGTTATTTTGGTGTTAGTTTATGAAATGTAGCTCACATCGCTTCACATACTAACAAGATCTCACATAATTCATCGTTCACGTATTCCTTGGGCCGGGGTGCTCTCTAGGTGCCTCCTCCGCATGTGACGCATGAACTCACACAAGCATTCGACTCTAGAAACGGAGTTCCTCCTCATGGCGCACGATGTCGCACCTCCCGAAACTCTGATAGAACGGATGGGCCTACCACGCCCCCTCCTGTGGGGCTTTATCGGCCTCGCGATCTTCATGATCGGCGACGGCGTGGAAACCAATATCCTCGAGCCCTTCCTCTCCGGCGAGCACGGTTTCACCGTCTCCTCGGTGGGCACCCTCGTTACCGTCTACGGTGTCGCCGTGGCGGCGGCCGCCTTCTTTGCAGCAGCGCTCTCAGATCTCTGGGGCCCACGCAAAGTCATGATGCTCGGCGCGAGCATCTGGGTGGTATTTGAATTGCTCTTCCTGCTCGTGGCGCTCACCACGAGCAACACCGTCCTCGTGTTCCTGTGCTACGGACTCCGCGGCTTTGGCTACCCGCTCTTTGCCTATGGATTCCTCGTGTGGATTACAGCCGTCTCCCCCGCCGCCAAGCTAGGCACGGGCACCGGTTGGTTCTACGTCGCATTCTCCGCAGGTCTCCCCACTTTGGGCGCGCTCACAGCGACAATCTCGATGTCCCTATTTAACCTCGACTTCTACGAGACGCTCTGGCTCTCGCTGGTGCTCGTCATCATTGGTGCTCTCTGCGCTTTAATCGGCGTCAAAGAACGCATCGGCCGCGCGCCCCTGGTGGAAAACTCCGAAGATGTCGCCGCCACTCTCGGAGCCTCCTTCCGGCTCTTAGCCCGGGATCGTCGCGCTCGCTTCGTCGCCTACATCCGCACCATTAACTCCATCCCCACCTATGCCATGGCCGTGTTCTTCCCGGTGTACTTCACCGAACGCCTCGACTGGCCGCTGGCATGGTTCCTTATTCTGACCACCGTCATCTACGCCGTGAACCTTCCCTTCAACCCGCTCTACGGACGCGTGGGAGATAAGCTCGGCTGGTCCAAGACCGTCGTCTGGGCAGGCTGTCTTGCCTGCGCCGTGACCTTGTCACTGGTGTACTTCGTCCCCATGATTTCCGTCGGCCTCGGTTTGCCCGATGGCGTCGGCTTCGCCCTCACCCTGGTCTGCGGCGCGCTCTTCGGCATCTCCTTGGCCGGATTCGTTCCACTGTCTCCCATCGCGGTATCCCTCAACCCCTCTCGCCCCGGCGCTGCCATGGCCGCATACAACCTGGGCGTGGGTGGCGCTGTCGCCGCAGGCCCCGCACTGGTGGCAATCTTCTACCCGCTCGTGGGAGCAACTGGCCTCATCTGCATCTTCGTCGGCCTCTTCCTCCTCGCCGCGTTGATGACGCGCTCGCTACGCGGGACCCAGCCAGGCTTCGACGGCGTTCCCGCGCTCAGCGTCAAGGAGACCTTCGAGGAGGCTGCCGCACGCGACGAGGTCAAAGACCCGTCCCGGTAGCCTAACCTGCCCCCTCCGACCTCATAACTCAAGTCCCGAAGTCTAGTTCTGAAACCTGTTTCTGTACCTTCCGCAAAGGAGAACTCCCACCCCATGTCCACTATCCATCTATCCAATTCTGCTCTCGACACCATCGCCCGAGACACTGACGTGCACGTTCCCGGCTACGATCGCTCAGCCATAAAGCCCGGAATCGTCCACTTCGGTGTGGGTGGCTTCCACCGTGCCCACCAAGCGCTCTACATTGACCGCCTCCTGCGGCAGGGTGAGGCCTTCGACTTTGGGATCGTGGGAATGGGCGTCATGCCTTCCGACGCCCGCATGCGCGACGCACTGCACTCCCAGGACTGCCTCTACACGCTCACCGAAAAGTCTCCCGATGGCACCCTCAACTCCCGCATCATCGGCTCCATCATTGACTATGTCTTCGCTCCCGACGATCCGGCGGCGGCGGTCTCCGTACTGGCACGCGAGTCCACCAAAATTGTCTCGCTCACGGTCACCGAGGGCGGGTACAACTTCGACCACGTCAAGGGAGAATTCGACTTCACAAACGAGCACGTCGCCGCCGATATAGCAGAGCTCAAGGAAGGACGCACCGAGAGTCTGCGCACCTTCTACGGCCTTATCACCGCTGGCCTGATTGCCAGGCGAGCCAGCGCTCAAAAACCCTTTACCGTCATGTCTTGTGACAATATCCAGGGCAACGGGGAGATGGCCCACCGCATGTTCCTCGCTTTCGCCGGTGCGGTTGATGCCGAACTCGCGCAATGGATCGACGCGGAGGTATCTTTCCCCAACTCCATGGTTGATCGCATCACTCCCGAAACCACGGACGCAGATAGGGAAGAAATCAAAAGCGCCTACGGCTACGTCGATGAATGGCCGGTCGTATGCGAGGACTTCCTACAGTGGGTTCTTGAGGACAACTTTGTCGACGGGCGTCCGCCCTACGCCGATGCCGGCGTCGAGATGGTCACGGACGTTGTTCCCTATGAGCTGATGAAGCTCCGCCTGCTCAACGCCTCTCACCAGGGCCTGTGCTACTTCGGATACTTGGCGGGCCACCGCCTCGTCCACGATGTCATGGCGGATCGGCGCTTCGCTGACTTCCTGCTGGCGTACATGGAACGCGAGGGAACCCCCTCCCTGCGTCCGCTGCCGGGAGTAGACCTCGACGCCTATCGCCGGGAACTCATCGCACGTTTTGGCAACGCGGCGGTCAAAGACACGGTCGCACGCCTGTGCGCCGAGTCCTCGGATCGCATTCCCAAGTGGCTACTCCCCGTGGTTCGAGAGAACCTCGCCAGCGGTGTGGCCCCAGTTACTCTATCCGCGGCCATCGTCGCCTCTTGGGCGCGCTACGCGGAAGGCGTCGATGAAGATGGCGAGCCCATCGCGATAAATGATCGGATGGCACAACGCGTGCAGGAATCTGCCTCACACAACCGCGAGGATACTCTCGCTTTCCTGCGCGACCGTGAGGTCTTTGGTGACCTCATCGACGAGCCGGAGTTCACGAGCGAATACGCCCGCATCCTGACCCTGCTCCACGAGCGCGGCGCGGAGGATACCCTCGACACGCTGCTCGCGGAGCTAGTTTAGCCTGCCTGGGTCTTTCTCTAGGGGCTTTTCCGCTTTTAGAATGCATTGGTTTTGGTGGTCGGTTGTCCTCCGCTTGAGCCCAATCCTTCAGGATAGACCGGATGGCCTTGCTCCCGCACTACCTAATTCTGGCGAGGCGGCCCAGCTGTGGATAACCGCCCCGGGCCTGGTGGGTTATCCACAGTTTCCTTACTGGGTGCGGGTTGGGTCTTGTCGCACCGTTTGGCGGTGGCTTAGCGTGGCGGT
>NZ_DGRD01000012.1:2827-19491 GCF_002390965.1 Corynebacterium sp. UBA4397 | reverse complement strand
CACACTTCCTGCTCCTTAGCCCAACAGTGGCCCCGAACGCGCCCAGGCCTTTCTTGTTGACAAAGCACGGCCAGAGCGCTTGACTGTTTTTATCACCCCGCGGGTGCCCGAAGCATCGGGCTGAGATTATGCGCTGTCGCTGCGTTGGACCGTCCGAACCTGTCTGGTTAACACCAGCGAAGGAAGCGAGGACCACGTCACTGTGTCTCCGAAATCTGTAGATCAAACTGTAGATCGCGCAGGCCTGGATCTGCGTTGCTATGTCGTCACGGGCAGCCAGCCTGCCGCTAAGGTGGTGCGCGTGGCCGAGCGCGCAGCCGCAGGTGGCGCGGGCGTCATCCAGGTCAGGTCCAAGCCCATTGCGGCTGGCCGGCTCCTTGAGCTGGTGGAGCAGGTCGCAGTGGCCGTCGCCGCGGCCAACCCGGCTACGAAAGTGCTTGTTGACGACCGCGTGGACGTCGCCGCCATCCTCATGCGCCGCGGCCTTCCGGTGCACGGCGTCCACGTGGGCCAGTCCGATATTCCGGTCACCGCGGCCAGGGAGCTGCTGGGCCCGGATGCCATCATCGGCCTGACCACCGGAACTGCGGAGCTCATCGAAAAGGCCAACCGCTTCGCCGAGGTCATTGATTACGTGGGCGCAGGGCCTTTCCGTCCCACACCCACCAAGGATTCGGGCCGCCCGCCTATCGGCGTGGCCGGCTACCCGGGCCTGGCGGCGCTCTCGCGAGTGCCGGTGGTGGCGATTGGGGATGTGCAGCCGGGGGACGTCGCCAAGCTGGCGGGCACCGGCATCGCCGGGGTGGCCATGGTGCGTGCCTTTATGGACAGCCCGGATCCGGGCGAGCTGGCGGCGCGGGTCCTCGCAGATTTTGAAGGCGGGATGTAGACGATGAAGAAGCCTGTAGTGGTCATCGGTGGCGGGATAGTGGGCCTGTCCACCTGTTTTGAATTTCAGGACGCCGGGCACGAGGTCACCCTTATTGATCCGGAACCAATTTCGGGGGCGACTCATCACGCCGGCGGCATGCTCGCGCCGATAGCGGAGGTGCAGTTCCGTCAGCCGGAGCTGGTGCCCTTGATGAAGGAGTCCGCGCGGATCTATCCCGACCTCATCGCCCGGGTGAGCCGGTACACGGATCTCCCGACGGGTTATCGCACGGAGGGCACTTTGGTGGTCGGAGCCGACCGCGCCGATGCCCGCCACATTGCGGACCTGGTGGATTATCTGGAGCGTGAGGATCTGCCCGTCGATGTTTTAAGCACCCGGCAGGCCCGGGCCTTGGAGCCGGCGCTGTCACCGCGGATCGCCAAGGCCATCGGCATCCCCGGGGATCATCAGCTGCAGCCGCGGCTCTACGCGCGGGCAGTGCTTGACGCCGTGCGCGCCCGGGGTGCAAGAATCATCCAGGACACCGTGGTGGCCCTGGAGGGGGCATCGCCGTGCACGCAAGTGACTTTAAGCTCCGGAAGCCTTGATACCGCAGGCAGCATTGTTGTGCTTGCTGCTGGCCTGGGAGCGGCGAAGATTCCCGGCTGGTATGCCGGTGCCAACCCCTTGCAGCTGCGCCCGGTCTATGGCGATATGGTGTGGGTGCGCATGCCCGCGGGGATGGATTCCCTGGTGAGCAAGGTCGTGCGGGGCTTTGTGGAGAACCGCCCCGTGTACATCATTCCGCGCAACGATGGCACCGTGACCATCGGCGCCACCTCGCGCGAGGACCAGCCGCATTCCAGTACCGGCGGAATCCATGACTTGTTGCGTGATGCGATCCGCTTGGTGCCCGGCCTCGAGGAGACCGAGTTCGTCGAGGCTACCTGTGGCGCACGCCCCGGCACGCCCGATGATCTTCCCTACCTGGGCTGGGCCGGCTCCAACCTGGTCGTGTCCACCGGCTACTTCCGGCACGGGATCTTGCTCTCGGCCTTGGGCGCACGCACGGCGGTCGATCTTGTCGCCGGCCGTGAACTCGCGCAGGGGCTAGAAGCCTGCGACCCCTTCCGGCATGCCCCGGCCACCGCGCACAGCACTCCATCTACAGCTTAAGGAAGCTCCATGATTCACTTCACTTTAAACGGCGAGCCCACCCAATCCACGCCGCAAACCGTCGACCAGCTGGTGGCCTCCCACATTGGAGACCCCGTGGGAGTGGCCGTGGCTATCGACGGCCGCGTGCTGCCGCGTTCCCAGTGGGGGACGCAACTATCTGAGGGCCACGTTGTCGATATCCTTACGGCCGTTCAAGGAGGCTAGGCATGTTAAACATTGCGGGAAAGAGCTTTGATTCCCACCTCGTCATGGGCACCGGTGGCGCCACGTCGCAATCGATCCTGGAGGAGGCGCTGCTGGCGAGCAAGACCCAGCTGACCACCGTGGCCATGCGCCGGCATCGCGCCGAGTCCGGGGCGGGGGAGAATATCTTCCAGCTGCTGCGGCGGTTGAATATTGAGATCCTCCCCAATACCGCAGGGTGCCGCACGGCCCGGGACGCCGTGCTCACCGCGCAGTTGGCGCGCGAGGCCCTGGGCACGAACTGGGTCAAGGCCGAGGTCATCGCCGACGAGCACACGTTGCTGCCCGATACCACCGAGCTTATCGATGCCTGCGAGCTCCTGGTCAACGAAGGCTTCGAGGTTCTGGCCTATACCTCCGATGACCCGGTTGTGGCTTCCCGCCTCGAGGATGTCGGCGTGGCCGCAGTCATGCCGCTGGGTTCTCCGATAGGCACCGGGCTGGGCATTCTCAACCCGCACAACATCGAACTCATCTGCTCGCGGGCAAGCGTTCCTATCCTGCTCGATGCGGGTGTGGGCACAGCCTCGGATGCCGCGCTGGCCATGGAGCTGGGTTGCGATGGCGTGCTGCTGGCCTCGGCGATCAACCGCGCCCAGGATCCGGTGGCGATGGCCACGGCCTTCTACCACGCCGTCGAGGCCGGGCGCCTAGCGGCAGGCGCTGGGCGCATCCCCAAGCGGGAGCATGCCGTGGCTTCCTCTTCCTTCGAGGGCCTAGCATCGTGGTCGGAGCAGGTGCTCTAGATGTCTCTCACGGATTGCGAGCTGCGCCGCACCGCCCGCCACCTCTCCCTGCCGGGCTTCGGCATCCACCAGCAGGAAAAGCTGCACGATTCCCACCTCCTCGTCATCGGCGCGGGCGGGCTGGGCTGCCCGGCCCTGCAGTCTTTGGCCGCGGCGGGCATCGGCACCATCACAGTCATCGATGATGACACCGTGGACATCACCAATATCCACCGCCAGATCCTCTTCGGCGCGGATGATGTGGGACAGCTCAAGGTTGAGGTCGCCGCCCGCCGTCTCAAGCAACTCCAGCCGGGCATTAATGTCCGCGCGGTGGCGCAACGCCTGACGGTGGATAACGCCCTCGAGCTCTTTAGCTCGGCGGATATGGTGCTCGATGGCTCGGATTCCTTCTCCACCAAGTACCTGGCAGCCGACGCCGCGGAGATAACCGGCGTTCCCCTCATTTGGGCCACGGTCCTGCAATACCACGGCGATGTGGCCTATTTCCGTTCCGGGCCACACTTTCGCGGGGTGGGTTTGCGCGATCTTTTCCCCGTGCAGCCGGATGCGGATTCGGTGCCCGATTGCGCCGAAGCCGGCGTACTCGGCGCCACCACCGCCACGATGGGCGCGCTTATGGCGACGCAGGCCATCGGGCTGCTGGCCGGCATTGACGGGGTGAACAGTACGGGAGGGATCGCGCCGGGCTACCTGCTCAGTTATGATGCCTTCCCTCCGCGCAGCCGCGTATTCCACATCGGTGCGGACCCGCAGCGCCAGCTTCGCACCCGCCTCGAGCCGGACTATGGCGGGCAGGCGTGCGCTGCGCCCGCAGGGCTCAATGCTCGCGTGCTTGTCGAAGCCGTGCGCGGCGGCGACGTCCTCGCCCTCGACATCCGCGAGCCCCACGAGCACCTGCTGGCGGATCTTCCTGCGGGCGCGCACTCGGTGAAGCTGCCGTTGAGTGACATCGACTCGCGCGAGCGCGTGCGCTCCTGTTTTGCTGGATTCCCCCACGGCGCCCAGGTTTTGGTCTATTGCGCCTCCGGTAAACGCAGCGCCGCATTCGTGGAGGAATACACGGATCTAGCCACATCCGCCGGGCTCAGCCTGACCAGCCTGCCCGGCGGGGTCAACGCGCTGTAGATACCTCCGCGCTCTTTTCTGGCGCCTTTCCGGTCAGCGAGTTCGGGTCGATGCCGAGGCGGTCATCGTGGCGGCGCCACCAGGCGGAGAGCACCGAGCCGGAGATGTTGTGCCAGACGCTAAAGAAGGTTGAGGGAATGGCCACGATGGGGAAGGCTGCGAAAGCTTTGAGTGCCAGCGTGGCACCCAGTGCCGAGTCCTGCATTCCCACCTCAAACGTGATGGCCTTTTGTTGTGCGTAGCGGAAGCCTTGCGGATAAACCAGGTGCATCAGGCGGCTAAAGATATAGCCCAGCAGGTAACCCAGCAGGTTATGCAGTATGACCACGGGGATAAGCAGCGCGGTTTCCTTGCTGATGAGCTTGGCATTATTGGCCGCGACAACAACGCCGATGATGAGCAGGATCGACAGCTGTGACACCGCGGGCAGCGCCGGGGTGACCATTCGGACCTGCTTGGCAAAGAGCGTGTGGACCGTAACACCCGCGATGACGGGGATGACCACGATCTGGAAAGCAGTCAGGAAGATCTTCTGCGTGGGGATTTCAACGTATTGGCTCGCCAAAGTCTCCATCAAGATGGGGATGGCGAAGGGCGCACACAACGTCGACAAGAGCCCGATGGAAACATCTAAAGCTACGTCTCCTCGGGAAAGGAATGACATCACATTTGATGAGGTTCCGGAAGGGCAGCAGCCCACCAGAATGACGCCGACCGCGAGCATGCCGTCAAGATGGAATACCCAGCACAGGAACACCGCTAGCAGCGGCATAATCACGTAGTGTGCAATGGTTCCCACGATGATCATCAGCGGCATCTTGATGATGCGCTTGAAATCATTAATGTCTAGGGTCAGGCCCATGCCAAAGAGCACAATGCTCAGTAGGTAGTTGGTGTAGCTCTTGGCCCAGAGGCTTAGCTCAGGCAGGAAGTAGTTTATTACGGCCCAAGCAACAACGATGCAGGTAAACCACTTGGTCATCCACCCACCGAAGTTCGCGATCGTCTTCATTGAAATCTATCCTTGCGTAAAGCTTTAGCTCCTCGATTCCGAGAATCGAAGAAGCGAGGAAAGCAGCGCTCATTTAAGTGCAGTAAAAGTGGCGGATGCCCACGCACAGATTGCGTGCATGACGGAGTTCTCCGAACGCGGGCGCTGCGAGGGCCTAGGGGTGGTGGCTGCGGCAAGCGCTGAAAAAGCAATGGTGGCATCCGTGGCGTCCACGGGGTAGATGGGGCGCTCGCATTGACGTCGCCTTTAAGCGGCACTGACAGCGATCCTACTCCGCAGGCCAGGGTAGAACTAACGTGAGATGCCAGAAAGTTTCCTCCTGTCTATCCGCCTTCGGCGGGCCGGCACTCTACATCCCTACAACCAGTTATTTCGCTTGAACATGATGTAGAGAAATACCGAGGTCACACTCACGAGTGCGGCTGAGATTAATGCGCCGATCGGTTCCCCGGCGGTGGGGAAGGGGACATTCATCCCGAAGTAGCCGGTGATCAGAGTTGGGACGGCGATGATAGCCGCCCAGCCGGAGAGCTTCTTCATCACTAGGTTCATGTTGTTGGACTGTATTGACAAGTTCGTGTCAATCACCGTGCTCACTAGGTCACGCAGGGTGTCCGACCAGTCCGTGACCCGCAAGGTGTGGTCGTAGACGTCTTGGAAATAGGGGATAATCACCGCCGGCAGCGGCGGCTGCGAGCGGTTGAGGATCGCTGTGACGATCTCCCGGGTAGGTAGGGCCAGCCGGTGGAGGGTGAGCACGTGCTTATGAAGGCGGTATGCGTTGTGGCGAATGCTGTCGTCGGCGTGGGTGTCGTCGAAAAGCTCCTCTTCGAGCTCAGACAAACGTTCATCGAGCGTCTGAATGGCGTCGAAGTGGCTGTCGACGGTGAGATCGATGATCGCCCAGAGGATGCTGACTACGCCCTCAGCGAGCAACGATGACTGTGCCTCCCAAGATGTCCGGGCGCGGTCAATGTCGAAGGAGCCACCCCGCCGGACCGTGACTACCGCGTTATGGGTGACGAATACAGAGATCTCGCGGCGTTCCATATGACTCGTGTCAGTCTCTGGGGCAAGGACGGCGTAGAGGGTGAGGAAGAGATGGGTAGGGTAGCGCACCATTTTTGCGCGCTCCTTAAAGCTGAGCACATCCTCCACGGCGAGAGTGTGGAGGTGGAGTTCCTCGGCGATCTCATCGAGTATTACCGAGTCCACATCATCGAGATCGACCCAAATGGTGACGGTGTCATCTTTGAGGCGCTCGGAGAGATCAGCCAGCGGGAAATTCGAGTCCTCCACTGATCCGTCGCGGTATTGGCGGGTGGTGATGTGCATAGAACATCAGTGTATTACGGCAGAATTGCCAACGCTCCACGAACGTGGTGTCCAAAGATCGGTGGCGAGTAGTTCTGAGAAAACCCATCTATCAAGGGGCTGCGCGAAGTTGGCGTTGAAAAATAATTAGAAAGGGTTGACGTTTTATAGACTTAGTAGTCTATTGCTAGCAGAGTAATCGGTACATAACGCTTGTTCTCGTTCCTCTCAACATTGGTGAGGGAAACGCGGGGAGACCTCTCGCAGGTGCAGTGCCGCATATACACACTGAAGTTTTCCCTCGAATCAACTTGGAGTACGCACATGAACGTTTTGGGTATTGGAAGCAGGAAAGCCCGCACCGGGGCTGAAGGAAACAGGAAGCGCCTCGGCGTCGTCGCGGGCATCGTGGCGGCACTATCGCTGACCCTGGCCGCGTGTTCTTCCGGTTCCTCGGAAACTGCGAGTGAGTCGCCCGCGGCAGATGCCTCACAGGTTGGCCGCACCGTGGATGAGATTAAAGAGTCCGGCAGCGTACGCATCGGCGTCTTTGCTGATAAGGCGCCCTTCGGATCCATTGATCAGAGCGGCAACTATGCGGGATATGACATTGTCTACGGCGATCGCATTGGCAAAGACCTTGGGGTCGACGTCGAGTATGTCCCTGTAGAGGCCGCGTCCCGAGTCGAGTTCCTCGAATCCGGCAAAGTCGATATCATTCTGGCTAACTTCACGGTGACCCCGGAGCGTCAAGAAAAGGTGGACTTTGCCAACCCCTATATGAAGGTATCCCTCGGAGTAGCTTCGCCCGAGGATGCCCCTATTACCAAACCGGAACAGCTCAAGGACTCCAAGCTGGTTATCGTGAAGGGAACCACTGCGGATTCCTACCTCGCGGCGAACTACCCGGATGCTGATGTGCAGAAGTTCGAGCAATACACCGAAGTGACGAACTCCCTACTTGATGGCCGTGCGGATGGCTGGGTCACCGACAACACAGAGGCCCTAGCTTGGACTGGTGCCCAAAAGGGCTTCACCACGGGGATTGCCTCCCTGGGAGATGAGGACACCATCGCCGCGGCCGTGGCCAAGGGCAACACCCAGTTGCGTGACTGGCTCAACCAGCAGCTGACGGATCTGGCGGGCGAGCAGTTCTTCCACAAGGACTTCGATGAGACCCTGCGGCCCGTCTACGGCGACAACATCTCGGCAGATGAGTTGGTGGTTGAGGGCGGAAAGCTCTCCTAGCGAGCGCCTAGTGGTGCATCGTGATGATGAAAAGTATTAGCCGCAAGACTCGGGTGTCCCGAGTCTTGCTTTTGCGAGGAGTGGCATGGACTTTGCGGTGATTGTGGCCTCGCTGCCTACTTATGCGGAGGCGGCGTTGGCGACCTTGCGTATCGCGATAGTCGGTATCATTCTGGCGTTTGTGGTTGGCTTGGTATCGGCGGTCATTCAGATTTTCCGCATTCCGGTGTTGAGACAGGTGGTTGCGGCCTACATTGAGCTCTCCCGCAATACCCCGCTTCTTGTTCAGCTCTTCTTTCTGTATTTTGGGCTGCCGAAGCTGGGCTTGACCTGGAGCGCGGAAACCTGTGCCTATGTGGGGCTAGCTTTTCTCGGAGGCTCCTACGTGGCAGAGGCACTGCGTTCGGGATTTGAGCAGATCGCGCCCATTCAGGAGCAATCCGCCCTGGCCTTGGGCTTTAGCCGTACCCAATCCCTCCGCAAGGTGCTTTTGCCGCAGGCCCTTTCCTATGCCTTGCCAGCGCTAACGGCGAACGTGATCTTCTTGATCAAAGAGACGTCGGTGTTTTCCATCCTGGCCCTGCCCGATCTGGTCTATGTGGCTAAGGAACAGATAGGAAATGATTACACCACCACGGAGGCGCTGACGGCGCTCGTCCTTTTCTATCTGATTATCTTGCTGCCAATCTCTTTGCTGGCGGCCGTGGCGGAGAAGAAGGTGCGCTATGCAACTCTTGGACAGTAGCCAGCTGCTTCTGGCCGCCGGCGAGCCCGGGTACGAGGTTCTCTTTCAAGGGAGCAACTTTTTGCGCCTACTCGCTGGCCTGTGGGTTAGCCTGCGAATCGCGCTGGTCTCCATGATCTTCTCCATTGCCCTCGGCCTCGTCTTGGGGCTCATCATGACCAGCAAGAATATCTTCGTGCGGTTTGTGACTAGGGTCTATCTCGACTTCATCCGGGTGATGCCACCGCTGGTTCTCCTGTTTGTGGTGTTCTTCGATTCCGCCACGATTTTCGGCGTGGATATCTCCGGCGAGACGGCGGCGGTGATCGTATTCACGGCCTGGGGTACCGCCGAGATGGGAGATCTCACCCGTGGAGCCCTGCAGTCCGTACCGGTCCATCAGTATCAGTCAGCGCTAGCGCTGGGCATGAACAAGACGCAGGTGGCGACACGGGTCATCGTTCCCCAGGCAGTGCGTTCGCTGGTTCCTAACGTGGTTAACCTCAGCACGCGCATGATCAAGACCACCTCCTTAGTGGTCCTCATCGGGGTTATAGAGGTACTCAAGGTAGGCCAAAGCATCATCGATGCCAATCGCTTTGAGTACCCGGATGCCGCCCTGTGGGTCTACGGGATGGTTTTCTTCTTGTACTTTGCCCTGTGTTTCCCCATCTCCTGGTTCTCGAGGAGACTTGAAAAGAAATGGAAGTTAGCATGAGCGAGTCAATTCTGGAGCTCGATTCCGTAGAAAAGATCTATGGCAACGGCGTCAAGGCCCTCGGTGGAGTCTCCCTAGAGGTTCGGCGCAGCGAGGTCATTGCAGTGATTGGTCCCTCTGGATGCGGAAAGTCCACCCTCTTGCGCACTATCAACGGGCTCGAGGAGGTGCAGGGAGGATCGATAAAGTTCCACGGAGAAAAGCTTAACGCCCGGGGAACTCAGTGGCAGAAGGTTCGGCAGAAGATCGGCATGGTCTTCCAGTCCTATGAGCTCTTTCCGCACCTCAACGTCATGGATAACTTGCTGCTCGGCCCAACGGTGGTCTCCCACCGCGACAAGAAGCAGGCGCGGGAGCAGGCCATAAAGCTCTTATCGCGGGTTGGCTTACTCGACCGTGCGGATTCCAAGCCTCACCAGCTCTCGGGTGGACAAAAACAGCGCATCGCCATCGTGCGCGCGCTCATGATGAATCCTGAGGTGCTGCTTCTCGACGAAATCACCGCCTCCCTCGATCCAGAAATGGTGCGGGAGGTCCTCGACGTCGTCCTCGAGCTGGCGAAGGAAGGGATGACCATGCTGATTGTCACCCACGAGATGGGCTTTGCCCGCGCCATCGCAGACCGGGTGGTTTTCATGGATGCCGGGGAAATAGCGGAATCGGGAGATCCCGAACAGTTCTTCAGCCATCCCAGCACGCAACGTGCCGCCACGTTCCTCGACACCTTTGTATTCCAAGACCCGGAGGCCACGGGTGAGTGAGCGCCGCTGAGCGCTTTAGTCTCGCTCCTGATCACAAAACCGCGAACGTGTCTACCATCGGGAATTAGAGAGCTTAGTTCTAACCGCAAGTAATCAAAGGAGTTCGCAATCATGAGCAGCGATAAAGAATATGGCGGTCAGGAATACGAAAAGGAATACGAGGACGTATTCGATTCCGCCGATGCATTAGATGATGATGGGGCTGTAAAGCAGCAGTTGGTGGCAGATGAGATTCGCCCCTCCAAGGCGCAGTGGTCGCTGGATACGGTGGAGGAAGTCGACGAGACCGGCTTTTCTTCTTGGCTAACCATTGAGATCGATTGCGAGCCCGTGGAGGTTGCCGCCGATGATGCGGACTTCGCCCCAGAATCGGATGAGGAAGACTATGGGGATGATGACGAGGACGAGGAGTTCAGCGAGGAGCTGACTATCCGCGCGGAGACCGTTCCCAGCACGGCCACCGACTGGCGGGAGTTCAAGGGCCACCACTTGGAAAGCCCGGCCTTTGGTGAACCCGCCGAAGCTGTGGTGATTTACGGTGACCACTACCGCTTCGACAAGGTGAGCCTCGACGTCACCGATCAGCGTGACCGCACCGCAGACTTCCAGGTCACCTTGAGCGGCGATCTCGACGGTCTGGGCATCGACCCAATTGAGCTGACCGTCAGCGGCGAGTACCTGCCCACGCTATAGATAGCGCGAGGAATCTCAAGCAAGAAGGCCTCAAGCAAGCAGGACTTAAGCCAACCTGCAGGAGTAGCGGCGGCGCCCGGCCCAGCGAACGTCGTCAGGCGCGGCGGCGATGTTAAAGCCTAGGGCGCGGTAGAAACCCACGGCATCATCATCGGTTTCCAGGTACAGCTCGCGGCCCGTTTCCCGCCGAATGTGGCGGATAAGTTCAGTCCCGAGGCCGCGCCCCTGTGCGGACTCGGCGACGGCGATGTATTCCACCACCGCTTGGTCGCCGCGGTTGTCGTAGGCGGCGAATCCCTCCAGCTCCCCGTCGCTCTCGGCGGCAATGAGTCCGAGGGAAGGCAGATCCTCGCGCAGGCAGGAATCGAGGCGCTCGGCATCGTACTCGGTGGCCAGCCACAACAGGTGGCGCAGCTGCGGGCCGGTCATCTCCGCGCGGTTCAAGGGAAGGATACGCACGGGCGAGGCGGTCATGTTGGCTCCTTCTACAAGGCCCTCCGCGTGGTGGGCACGGGCGCGACGGCGGGGAGGGTTGGCTCCGTGGTCCAAAATACTGTGGTTTAAGATACAACGATGACCATTTCTCCCGCACCTTTGACACCGGGATCGCGCATACGGGTGGTGGCCCCGTCCGTATCGCTCTCCTTTGTCGAGCACAGGAAGCTGGGGCATTACTTGAGCCACTTGGCCACGACGCGCCTGGAGAACCTCGGACTCGAGGTAACCTTCGGCGCCCACGTCCGGGAGTCGGATGAGTTCTCCACCTCGCCGATTCGCTCCCGGGTCTCCGATCTGCATGAGGCATTTGCGGATCCTTCCGTCGACGGAATCATGAGCGTTATGGGCGGCTTCAATAGCAACGAGCTGCTGCCATACCTGGACTTCGATCTCATTGCGGATAACCCCAAGTTCCTTTGCGGCTATTCCGATATCACCGCGCTACAAAATGCGATCTTCGCTCAGACAGACCTGATTACTTACTCTGGCCCGCACTGGTCGAGTTTTGGCATGCGCGATCACAGCGAGATTACCCGCCGCTCCTTCGAACACGCGGCTTTTGGCACCGAGCCTATTGTCTGGGAGCCTTCCACCTGGTTCACCGATGATCAGTGGTTCGTGGCCCAAGATAATCGCCCGACTCAGCCTTCTAGCGGCTGGTGGATAGTCCAAGAGGGTGAGGCCGAGGGCATCGCGGTGGGCTCGAACCTGAGCACCTTCGCCCTGCTCAATGGCACCGAGTATCGCCCCGAGCTTCGCGATCGCGTGCTCTTCGTCGAAGTAACGCACAGCGCTGGAATCCGGGAGTTTCGGCGCATGCTCGAGTCCGTACTGCAGCAGCCGGGCGGGGATGAGATCGCCGCGCTAGTCATTGGCCGCTTCCAGGTAGAAAGCGACGTCAACCACGAGGAAGTCGACGCCACGGTGGCCTCCATTCCGCAGCTGCGGGATATCCCCGTCATCGCCAACGCCGACTTCGGCCACACCAATCCGCAGCTGACCTTCCCCATCGGCGGGCGTGCCCAGATTCGCGCGGCCCGGGAAGGCTCGCGCATCGCCTTTACCCGCGCCTGATTCCTATTTCAGTACAGCTGGGTTCCTTGGGTGCGAAGAATCGACTGAGCCGTCGCCGATACGGTGGGATCCGCGTCCTGCACTAGGTGTTGCAGGATCGGTCCAGCTCCGGCTAACTCAGCGAGGGCTTGGGTATATCGCAGGCGCTGTTCGGGAGTGGTTTCCTCTGAGTGGATTCGATCGATGATCAACATCAGCGCAAGCTGTCCCGCGTCTTCTGAAAAGCTGCCGAGGATTTCTGCTGCCTCGACGTCGTGGCAGCCTAGGCCGATGTGTTCTATCAAAGCAGGTATCGCGGTGATAGCCCCGCGACGGCCCAATTCAAATACGGCGAGTTGTCGCACACGGGAGCTGGTGTCTGCAGAAGCGAAAGAAAGCCACTGGTCGGCGCGAGGGCTATAAAACTTAGCCAAGGCGATGGCAGCGCGCTCGCGGATAGCCTCGTTGGAGGAGGTAAGTGCCTCGGCCACGACCTGCAAGGAATCCTCGGAGTCATCTATGGACCAGAGCAGTACACCGGCCGTGTTCGAATCATCTTCCTTGAGAAAGAGGCAGGCGGCGGCTTGGCTTGGTGCGGAAAATGCAGCGGCCACCCGGTGGAGAGAGCGCTCATCCGCCAAAGCCTCAATCATCGTGAAAGTGTGTGCGAGGCTTGCGGCATCTACTGTATCCCGCGTCGATACCTGACGCAGGATGTCTATCAGCCGTTTGTCTGCGGCGATGCGCTCGGTGGTCTCTACCTGTACCTCCTCGAGAAGTCGTGCGAGATTGCCACCGCCATCGAGTACTCGAGATACTTGGTCAATGCTAAGACCCACTGAGCGCAGGAGTTCCACCTGGCTCAAGCGAGTGAGGTCGGCTTCCGAGTAGTTTCGATAGCCGTTGGAATCGCGTTGGCTGGGCGGGACCAAACCGATCGTGTCGTAGTACCGAAGCATGCGCACACTCAGGTTAGTCAGCTGGGATACCTCGCCGATCTTCATTCAACAAACCTACCTGCGTTGCGTACTCGTTGCGCTACGGAGATGTTCTCCTGATCGCCTGAGTCCATCGAATCCATAGTCAGAAGCATCGCACGGGCCAGAGGAGAACTTAGCTCTTCTAAGGCCGCCGTTGCTTCCTGCCCAAGGCTAAGAAATGCCCTGGCCAACGCTTTGTGCGCTGCCGGCTCCGCACGGTCTAGCTGAGTAATGAGGGAGCGGACAAGCTGTGGGTACTGGTCTTGCGGGGCAACCGCCACGGCGGCGCGCCACGCGGCCATCGCGACGTCTATGTCGGGGCTATGGAGCTCATCTTCGCTGATGAGGTTCCAGATCTCTAGCGGCGCGAAGCCCGCCAGCTTCGAGAAGATATGCAGCGTTTGAGCTCGGGCTTGGGGGAGAGGGTTGCGAAGCTGGGTTTTTAACTCGTTGAGTAGCGCATTAGAGGGTCTCTGGATCAGCGCCCACGTCAGCATTTCTCTGACGTAGAAGTCAGGCTCTTCGGCATAACGCGCGACAAGGACCTCGCTGAGATCTAGGTGTGGATCGCTGCCGACGGCCAGCGCAGCCCGCAGCCTAGTGGAGGGGTTTGGTGATTCCAGAGCATTTCTGAGAGTTTCTTCCTTATTCTTTTTCATGCTTATCACCCAACACCCTGTCACAGTGTCAGGGTCAAGTCCCTCCGGAACCCTGCGGCGATCCTTTATCTCTTTTCGAAATGCTCACCGCGTCCAAAGCGTGGCAGCGTGATGGTCCGAGTGGTACCCACCTCCTCGCAGAAGCGCTCGTCATGGCTTGTGATGATGAGCCCGCCGCGGAACTCGTTGAGCACCGAAACAAGCCATTCGATGGTGGCCAGGTCCAGGTTATTGGTGGGCTCATCAAAGATGAGCAGGCGCGGGGTGACCGGCTGCAGCAGCTGGATGGCAAAGGCCAGCCGGAAGCGTTCGCCACCGGAGAGATCGGCAACGCTGGTGTGGACGCGGTCATTGTGGAAGAGCAGTTGCGCCAGTTGATCCCGCAGGAATTGCGGATCCGCCACGGGATTGGATGCGCGGATGGTCTCCCAGACCGTGCGGGTTCCATCGAGGAGGATGCGCTGCGGAATATAGCCGCGATCACCCAACACGTAGTCCACGTGATAGGCCAGTTGATAGGGCACTGGGCAAGCTACTGGGGCGTCGTCGTGGTGGGACGCGCGCTGGGGATAGGCGGCGATGGCTTCGAGCAGCGTGGACTTGCCGACGCCGTTTCCACCAGCCACGCGCAAGCGCTCCGGGCCGGCCAAGATTAACGTTTCCGGCAACTGCGCGCCGGTCTCCAGTGGCGTTTCTAAGCCGGGATTGAGACGCAGCTCCAGGGTGGTCGTGGCGTTGGGCAGAGCAGTATCCGGCAAGGAGATAAAGACCGTAGAATCGTCGCGGATGAGCCGCTGGGCAGAATCGAGTCGCGCCTTTGCTTCTTCAACAGCGGCATTGTGGGCGAGGCTACGCTTGGCCGCGCTTTGCTCCGAGCGGTTCTTATCCATGCCCATCGCCATGCCCGGCTTGCGTTTATTGCGCGCGAACTTCGCGCCGCGGCGCTCATCCCGAGCCAAGCGCGTCTGCATGGCCGCGCGCTCGCGCAGCTGCTGCTTGCGGTGCTTGGCGGCGTCGCGCACCTGTCGCTGCGCCGCCTCCTGTTCCTGGCTAATGGCTTGCTCATATGCAGAGAAAGGCCCGGTGAAGAAGCGCAGGGTGCCGGCGTGTAGCTCCGCAATCTCCTGGACGCATTCAAGTAATTCGCGGTCGTGGCTGACCACGATGATAGGTACTGGCGAGGATTCCAACTGCTTAATCAGCTGCTTTTTGGCTTCCCCGTCGAGGTTATTGGTGGGTTCATCGAGCAACACGAAATCGGGGCGTGCAGAAAAGAGCGCGCACAAGGCGACGATGACGCTCTCCCCGCCGGAGAGCGTGCCTAGTGGGCGGCGCAGCAGATCCAGAGGGCTGGTTTCGCCGAGTTCTTGGGCCGGATGAAAGCCGAACTGGGCGAGTTCGGCCACGAGCCGGTCGGGGAGATCCCATTCCTGCCCGATTACCTCATAAAGCTCCTCCGAATAGGCGCCGGCTTCAACCTGGCTAAGAGCGTCAATGAGGCGGGCGACTCCGAAGACATCCGCGATGGTGCGCACAGTATCGAGGCCTAGGTCTTGGGGTAGGTAGGCAACCGTCTCTGGGGCGCTAAAGCTTCCGCTAGTGGGCGGAATCTTGCCCGCAAGCACGCGCAGCAAGCTGGTCTTTCCAGAACCGTTATCGCCGATGAGTCCGGTGAGTTTCGGGGAGAAGACCCCGCTGAGGGAGTCGAAGCATACCGTGCCATCCGGCCAGTGCAGGCCAAGATTGTGCAGGTTGATGATGGGTTGTGTTCCCAGTGTGGTGGGGGCATTACCTATTTGTGGCATAACAAAAGGCCTTTCAGCTAAAGATGGATATGCTGAAGGCCTTAAGGAGACAGGTTGAGAAGACGCTTCAGCTGCTTATGCGGAAAGCGCGAAGTTCTTCACTGTTCTTCCAATCCTCGACAATAGGTACCGCTTGAGACTAACCACAGCCCCAGCCCCGCGTCAATAGCCCGACACAATAAGAGGGGAACCCAGTTGGCAGTGTGTTGAGTTATCGGCTGTCTACCGAACGGGCTCAGGTCCAAGCTCTTGTGGCGTAGACATTCCAATCCCGTCAGCGGCCAGTTCAGTACTGAGCCAGCTGCTAAGGGATACACTACTCAAAAGGAATTGACCTCATGCCTCTGGGCCAGTTTACGACACCGCAGATATGGAAGAGATCCCACATGCCTCATCAGCACATGCATCTTTTTCATAAGCAACTTCAGTTACAATTTCCTCCGGTTTAGACCATCTGTTGAAGAGTTAATAGGGTGCTGTTGCAAAGTTGGGCCAGGGTCGAAAAGCCCAACCTCAAGACATTAGTTGTCCTTGCTCCGGGGTGCTTAAGCTGTCTCGAATATCCGGCTGACGATCACCGCGTCTGGGTTCGGGTGCCCGTGAGGTCAAACATCGTGCCCTGGCCTTTCCGTAATGAATGCATCGCTTCCATCCCTTTCAACGTCCGGTAAGCGGAAATTCGGTTTTTGAACGCTCCCTTCGGCCCCAGGATTCTTTTAAGTCGGCCATGATCTCCCTCGATAACGTTGTTCAGGTATTTCACCTGCCGGTGCTCCACCGTCTGAGGGCAGATTCCCTCCGCCTTCTGCTCGGATATTGCCTTGGCCAGAGCTGGTGCCTTGTCGGTGTTGATGACCCGCGGGGACCCGGCTGTCGTATTCGATCGCAGCGTCTTGGCCAGGAAACGCTTGGCCGCCGCGACATTGCGCTTCGGAGAGAGATAAAAGTCCAGGGTCTGCCCACCGACGGTAATAGCCCGGTAGAGATAGCACCACGTGCCGCCGACCCGAATATAGGTCTCATCCACCCGCC
>NZ_DGRD01000012.1:0-2660 GCF_002390965.1 Corynebacterium sp. UBA4397 | reverse complement strand
CCCCAACTTTGCAACAGCACCCCCTGGGCCACGATTCATAAACGATTTCTCCAGCCCGGCAGATGAGGCCGAGCATTTCGGATTCATCCATCTACTCAACGGAATCTACGGACACCTTCGTAACGATCGCGCCCATCGCGCACGTCTGGGATCGGAAGAAAAGGGACAAGATTTTCTCGACGCCATGGCGATGATCTCCTATGCACACCGGGTCATCGACAGGAGTTGGCTGAAGGGCCAAGCCTAAGCTGCGGATGGTCGAATTACCGCCACCCCTAAGGCAATATGTCAGGGGTGGGAGGCGGTGGCGTCCCTGACAGCCGGCCAGTTACGCTTTCTTCTTGACGCTCGTGGGGGCAGCCCCGCGGATTGCTCCTTGTCCTTGTCCGGAACAGAGGCCTCGGCCGCCTGAGTGACCCTTGCGGCAGCCTGCTGCTCATAGACGAACGATTTTGACACGTTCCGTTTTCTACCGAATAAGCGCAGTTTTACAGAGGAAACCTGCATAAAGGCAGAATCATCTGGTGCTGTTGCAAACAGGAATTCCAGATAACTAACTATTTGTTAGCGTGCAGCACAACGCTGGTACCGGATCCGCCGTTTTCGTCGAAAACGCGAGTTTGCAACAGCACCTATCAGGTCCTAGTTCTGGTTCTGTGGCGGCAGCGCCGCGACGAGCTGGGCGTCGAAGTCCTGCGGACCCAGGCTGGCGGCACCGCCTGGCGAACCGAGGTCGTCGAAAAAGGCGGCGTTAGCGCCGGTGTAGTCCACCCACTTGTCTGGGACATCGTCTTCGTAGAAGATGGCCTCAACCGGGCAGACGGGCTCGCAGGCACCGCAGTCGACGCACTCGTCGGGGTGGATGTAGAGCATCCGTTTGCCCTCGTAGATGCAGTCCACGGGACATTCCTCGACGCAGGCTCGATCCAGGACATCAACGCAGGGCTGGGCGATTGTGTAGGTCATCGGATCTCCAATACTACGGATAAAGACGTGGAAAATAGGTTCACTGTCATCCTAGTAGCTCCCCGATCCTTCACCAAGGGGCACATATTTTTGATTATCCCCGCCGCCAGTAGCGGTAAGGATAGTGGAACCGGTCAGCTGGTCACCGTCGCATGCTGGTACAAGCATCAGGGGCAGGAGGCCGGTGATCGAACGGTGCCGGTCCATGGTCTCGCCGCGGAAGACGGACCCTCGGCGGGCTCAAACACCGCAGGGGAAGTCCCTATCTTTCTTATTGCTTCAGTTTGGCAATGGTGATCAAAACAGCGGAGTCCTCGATTGCCTCGAGGCTGTGCCGAGATCGCGGCACGATCAACAGATCACCGCTGCGACCTATCCAGGTCTCATCGCCCGTCGTGAGTTGGACACGCCCTTGTAGGACATAAATCGTGGATTCATCGTGATTGTCGCGCTCTCCGAGCTCGGCACCCTGACGTATCCCGATGACGGTCTGCCGCAGAATTTTTTCGTGCCCGCCGAAGACGGTATCGGCGGCACGAGCACTAGGGGCGATGACGGCCTCTTTAAGTTGCTTGCGGGCGAGGGCCTCGATCGATATTTTGTGCATATAAACAACCTTTCGGAGCCGGTCTGGGAAGCATCGAATGGTGAGGAGACGATGCTTTTGTTCATGCGCCTTCCCTGATGGCCCAAGAAGTTAACGCAGTACGTAAAGAAGTGGACTCTGACGTGTCAGTGGTAGGGATCCTCCGTGGGTGGGCCGATGCGCAGGATAGCGGTCAGCGCTTGGTTTCGGTCACTGACATCGAGATGGGCGGCGATTATTCATGAGGAATGCAAGTTTATTGCAGCATCACGCGACGAGTCAACTACATCCGACCCATTGCGCAAGCTCTTCGATTGCGGTTGATCGTGATGGTCAAAACCAGCGGCCGGTCAGGGATCGCTCTTTGCCACACGTCAGGGACTTAAGCTCGCCAGTAATTGTTGGCGGCGGCGACGGTAGCGAACTCGATGGCGACGACATGGCCGGCCATGGTCAAAAACGCACGGAAAGGTAGACATGATTATCTCAGTAGCAAACCTTAAAGGCGGTCTTATGCGCAGCACTAGCGCCGCCCTTCTGGCGGAGGCATATAGCAGAATGGGAAAAACGTCGCTATCGCGGATATCTCATGGGATGGAGGTGCAGCGCACTGGCTCAAGCTTGCGCGCAAAAACGGCAGCGTTAGCCCCATCGACGTTCGCGAGTTTCCAATTGGCGCGATACTGCAAGAACATGAGATAGCTGAGCTTGGCGACGATATTCGAGCTAATATCCAAAACCTTGAAGAATCTCTTGGCAACGATGGAATCGTCATAGTTGACACCAATGCGCGCCAAGAGCAGACACTGAGGGAGCTAGATAGCATCGTCGACCGTGTCGCAGTACCCTTCGATGGCTCGTCGATGTCTGTTGAACCAACACGTCGAACCCTTGTGGCTATCAATGCGCCGACCATCGTGCTTGGCTGTGGCCCGAGAGTGGATGAACCTATGCATCAAGAAATGTTGAACAAGGTAGGCGTTAAAGCGACCCGCGAAGCGAGCGCTGCCATAGGTTATAGCGAGGATGCTCAGCGCTGCCGTATTCCCGATGATATGCCAGATTATGAAGCGTTGGCCTCAGAGCTAATTCAGTAAACGATGCTCGC
>NZ_DGRD01000036.1:0-14943 GCF_002390965.1 Corynebacterium sp. UBA4397 | reverse complement strand
CACACTTTTTGCTCCTTAGCCCGAAACAGACACTGCGCCTATTTACAACTTTGTAATTATGGGGTGGAAATGGGGGATTAAGCAATGCTTGAGGTCTAACTAACTTCCACAGGCGTCCCGAATGAGATTTACAGCCAATAAACAGGTACTTTTCTGCCCCTAAGTGAATAGCCGCCGGCTTAAATCCGCCGCATCCTCACTTCAAAATCACCATCCGGGAGGCTTTCGGCGCGACAAAAGCCCCCGCCTGATGCAAGATTCTTTTCGAGAGCACTCGTCAGGAAGCGGTTGGGGCAATCCTTTCTGAAAGATCTCTCGAGTGAAAGCGTCACTGTTTAGGGGCAGAGGAGCACAATGTTTCGATGGGGAGCCACCGTTATAGCCTGTCTTGGTCTGGCGACCATGACGGGCTGCGGTTTGGGTATCGAGGGGGAGTCGCCGGAAGTCTCGTTTAAGTCCAAAGCGGAGGAACGCGGGGCAGAAGGTGAAACCCACTCGGGAAAACCGGGGGGACCCAGTGGCTCGGGGGACCACGAGACAGGTGCTCAGCTTTCGGGGGATACGCTCAAAAGCAGTGATGAAGGAACGGGCGGTGGTGGCAGCAGCTCGGGGGAGCAAGCCACCACCGCCCGCGAGGGGAACACCGAAACCACAGGGGTGCTTCCCAAACCAGGCCCCTTCGACCCGACAGCTCCGGGGTTTGTGCTTTTTGATCCTTGTTCGGAGATACCTGAAAGCCGTCTTCATGCGCTTCAGATCTCGATGGATCAGGAGAGTGGAGTTCGCGATTCGAGTTTTAAGTACTGCGGCTTTCGCCTCGAAGTAAAGGATCAGCCTAAGACAGTGCTAGGCATATCTGCGGAGAAGGCTACTCAAACTGACATTTCGCGTTCATTGGGCGTGGTTGTCGATACTTTCGATCTCGGAACCTTGAGAATTGAGTATGTAGCGGATTCATTGTTCCCGGACTCGGTTTGTCACGCCTTATACGAATCACCGAGGGGGACTATCGACATGACTATTACGGCTTCTGGGGGAGCGTCATCGATTGAAGATCGATGCAAAGAACTCCACTCGGTAGTCACCAAACTTATTTAACGTTCGGAGGGGAAATGTTATTAGATAATGAAAACATCCAGGCCAATATCGACCTACTTGCACGCCAGAGTCGGCGAACACTTAGTGCAGCGGGCGACGCAAGCAGCCCTATCGACCGGAGTTTTTCTCGAGTTAGAGGAGTCGACGAGGTTGGGGCCATCCATGAGCGGGTGATTGCGACTGATCCGGGGTCGGCGCAGAACTCGTTGCGTGGGTTTGCGCGTCAGTTGGAGTGGTTGACGCGGACGTTGTCGGCGGATGCGCAGGGCTTTGAACAACAAGAGTCTGCGAACGATCGGGCGATATCCATTGCGGATGCTGGTGGATACGTGGGGGTGGAGACAATTCCGGTGCTCAATCAGCCAGAGCCGGGCTATAGCCCGTTTGGGTTTAACATGCCTATCGTAGATGTCGGCACTGACCTTAAGGGTCTGGCATTCGATTTGATGGCGACAAAAATCTGGGACGTATCCGAGGCAAATTCGCGATGGAAAGCGCTTTCGGAAGAGGTGCAGTCCATTATCGATGGGTTGGAGAGCGCGGCTGAGTCATTGGAATCCGAGAACAACAGTGACGCCACGGCGGCAGCGGCGCAGAAGATCCGAGAGGTGGCATCTTCCGGCGAGCACTTTGTTTCTAACGCGGCGGTGATGCGGGAGAAGCTCTTCACTTTCCATTCCAAGCTCATGTTTGCACCGACGATAGCTATGGCATTGGCTGGGGCGGCGGAGAGCATCCCTGATCCGGTGGCCAAAGAGGTCGCGAAGAAGGCCGGACTTGCCAAGATGCAGGTGCAATTGCAAGAAGATGTCGTGGCGGCCATGCCGTTTCAGAACGCGCTCATGGAAGCGGCACCGGCAAGCGGTGGTGGAAGCATCACCGCAGGTTTAGGTGGTATCGATGGAGACGGAAGCCGTTACAACACAGCGGGGGTTGCATGGCCGAAAGCCGTGGCGGAGGCCTTGGCCGATGGGCGCCTAGGTCCGGGCTCGCTGCAGGTGGTTGACGGAGAGATAAGCGGTCTTGAACAAGTAGGGATGAGCGAGGCGGAGATCGCGAAGTTTCATGACAGCCTCCGGCATAGTGGAAGGCAGATGCTGACGGAGCTCGGATTCGGTGATGCCTTGCCCGCAATCGATGCTAGCCACGTCGCCACGGCGGGAGCCCAAGCCGCGGGAGCGTCCCAGATGAACCTGCCGGGTGCAGGAGCGGCTTCGCTAACCGCGGGGCAGCCGGGGACACTAGGAGCGGCAGGGATGCCTGTGGGTGCGGGGCTGGGGGTAGGAGCGGCGTCGTCAAGCAATAGTGTGGGCGCACCCTTGCCAGTTATGTCAGGCGCGTCGGCCGGTGCCGGACGCGGCGCAATGGGAGTGCGAGGGCTTGGCGGCCTTGGTGCTGGTGCTGGTGTCGGCGGAATGAGTGCAGGCGCGGGGATGAACGCCGGTGCCGGCGGAGGCGGAATTGCGGCGCCACCATCCGGGCATGTGGCGGGTGCGGGAACGCGCGCAGGCGGGGTGGGCAGCGGTGCACAGGGACGAGGAATGGCGCCGGTTATGGCCGGACACGGGCGTGGCGCGCAGGAGAAATCGCGACGGGTTAAGTCGGTGACTAGTCAGGTTGAACGCGACCCCAACCGCCGTGCGTTGCTGGGTGAGAGCCGGGCAGTGGTGCCGGGAGTAATTGGGGATTGGGTGCGCAACGATCCTAGCTAGATAAACAAAGGCACCTTGCAGCCACAAAGCTGCAAGGTGCCTTTGTTTTGACTCTAGGTACGCGAACCCGGAGCGGGAGTTGGCTACGTTTGGCTACTGAGCCGGCGCCATCGAGGTAGCGCTAACGCCTGCTACGCCCGTCTCAAGGGCGGTCTGGCCTTCCTGGGTGGCATAAGGGGGCTCGATGCCAAGCTCGCCCTCGGTGCCGGGGATGGCGGTAGGAGTTACCGCAGTAGAGGAGTGCTCCGCGTGATCGGGGGCGGTGCCAGTGTAGGTCGATGCATTATCGATCTTCTCGGAGGTGGAGTCCTGCTGGTTCGGAGGGTGGCAAGCAGCGAGGCTGAGGCCCGCGGCGAATATGAGACCGGCAGTGGCGATACGGGAGAACTTCTTCATGGGGTGAATGCTCTTTCTCAAGTAAGCGGTTAAAAAGAAGACGATAGTTAGGATTCGCGGGGCGTGGCGGCCTTAGCGGAATCATAAGGTGCAGCGGACTCCACGGTTACGGAGATGGTCTTGCCGTTGGGAGCGGTGTACTCACGGGTCTCACCCTCCTGCGCGCCGATGAGGGCGGAGCCTAAGGGGGACTGCTCGGAGTAGGTTTCCAGGTCCTTGTTATCGGAAGCCGCAGCGCGGGTACCGATGAGGAAGGTCTCCTTGGCATCCTTGTCACCGTTGTAATAAACGTGGACGACGGAGCCGATATGGGCTACGCCTTCCTGAACAGCGGTGCGCTCCGTGGTGGAGTTGGCGAGAAGCTCGGAGATCTGCTTGATGCGGGCCTCTTCTTGATCCTGCATCTCACGGGCGGCATCGTAGCCGGCGTTCTCTTTCAGGTCGCCTTCTTCGCGGCGCTCATTGATTTCCGCAGCAACGACCGGACGGTGATCGATGAGGACCTGCAGCTCGGACTCGAGCTTGGCCTTGGTTTCCGGGGTAATGTACTGCTTCTGCTGCTCAGCCATAGTGCAACCTTCCGTTGGGACGAAGAAAATGTGCGCGGCCCTGCCCGCTGCCTGTCTGGTGGCAGCGGCGGAGCCTCATCGAGTTGGGGGGACGTGCGCTATATCCAGTGAACAAGCACCGGGGAAACAACGAGTCCTAAGCGCTACAAATACTAGCACACGGGGCTAGCTGCTTTCCGCGTACTGCGGGTTGTCCATGTCAAGGTAGGCAGGGACGGCGCCGGAGCAACCATAAGCCCCGCCGGCCACGGCGCGCGCGCTGGTAGGAATATCGACTGCCACGCGCATGGCTTCCTCGCCACCGGCTGGAACCGGGAACTCCCGGCGTCCCACTTCAGCTTTGGAATAGTCGAAGGCCTGGACAATGCAGTAGGCATCCTGATCGAGGTGATTGCGGGTGACATCCACCCATACGCGGATCGAGCTATCGGAGGTGATGTCGTGCGTCACGTAGGACAAGCTGGCGTTAACCTTTTCCCGGGATTGGAAATACTGCACGCTGTAGAAGACGAGGACGACAAACATGGCGGCGAAGACTAAGACGATGGCCTTGCTGCCGAGGCCCAAGCCGCGCTTTTCGGGGTGCTGTGCGGAACCATAACGAGAAGCAGGACGGAGGGGGCCAGGCGAAGTCATGAGGATTAGTCTAGTCGAGCCCTTCTAAAACGGAACTATCTACTAGACTGGAAGCTTATCAAAGCAGCTAGCATAGAGGGGTTGGAAGAATCAGTGAGCGGATTGCGCCTGTTAGCTATCCACGCACACCCGGATGATGAGTCCTCAAAGGGTGCTGCCACCACCGCCAAGTACGCCGCCGAGGGCGTCGAGGTTCTCGTTCTTACTTGTACCGGTGGAGAGCGCGGCGATATTATCAACCCGGCCATGGATCGTCCGGGCGTCAAAGAGAACATGAAGAGCATCCGCCATGAGGAAATGGCTGCTGCGGTCAAGGCTTTGGGTGTGAAGCACCGTTGGCTCGGCCACATTGATTCTGGTCTTCCGGATCCGGATCCGGAGGGCAGTCCGATGCGTGAGCTGCTGCCGGAAGGGTGCTTCGCGCTCATCCCCGATGATGAGGTCGCACAGGAATTGGTCCAGGTTATTCGGGAGTTCCGTCCTCACGTCATCGTCACCTATGACGAAAACGGCGGGTATCCACACCCTGATCACCTCATGGTTCACCGTGCCTCCATGATCGCGTGGGAAAAGGCTGGGGATCCCACTTATCACCCCGAGCTGGGTCAGCCTTGGGAACCGAAAAAGCTTTATTACTCGCACGGTTTCGTATTCCAGCGTATGAAGATGTTCCATGATCTCCTGGTTAAGGAGGGAAAGCCCAGTCCTTATGCACCCATGATGGAGCGTTGGGAGAAGGGCTTCGGGGATATCATGGCGCGCGTGACCACCCAGGTCGAGTGCGCAGACTACTTCCCCAACCGGGAGGCCGCGTTGCGCGCACATGCTACTCAGATTGACCCCGCAGGAGCCTTCTTAGCCACTCCGGTTGAGGTTCAGCAGCGCCTGTGGCCCACCGAGGAATTCGAGCTGGCGCGCACCCGCGTTTCCACGTCTTTGCCGGAGGATGATTTATTTGCGGGTATCGATGAAGTAGAGGAAACTTAAAGCCATGAGTGCAATTGATTCAATGATATGGGCGGCGTCGCAGGCGCATGTGAGCGTCCTCGCCCAGGCAGCCCAGCAGGGGCCTATGGGGCCGGAGTTTGGTAAGGCCTCTCCCATCGGGTTGTTGGTGCTGGCACTCATGGCAGCCGTTGTCCTCTTCGCCGGTTGGAACTTTCACCGCCGCTATTCCCGCTTCCGCAGGCGGACGCTTTTCGCCCAGAATCACGGCATTGATCCCTTCGATGATGCTGCCATCGACGCGGCAATGAAGGAAGCCGGTATTTACGATCGCCGTAAGCGCTCGCTCCTCTAATTAGTGATTTAGGCTAACAATCGTGAAGTTCCTGCAGCAATTGCTTTACCCGGCGTACGAGGCGCGTTTGGCCCGGTCCATCAAGGGCAAGCCCCAGCCTAAGCATGTAGCCATCATGGCCGATGGCAATCGCCGCTGGGCTCGTGAGGCTGGTTTTACAGACATCAGCCACGGGCACCGCCAAGGCGCGAAGAAGATCGGCGAGATGATTTCCTGGTGCGCCGACACAGACATCGAGGTGGTAACCATCTACCTCTTGTCCACCGAGAATCTCCAGCGCAGCACCAAGGAAGTGGAGCTGCTCTTCGACATCATTTCTGACGTGGTCACCCATCTTTCACAGGGGGAGCTGGATTGTCAGATTCGCCTCGTCGGGCACCTCGACCTCTTGCCTCCGGAGATCACCGCGAAGATGCAGGCTGCTGCGCAGAGTACGAAGGACCACAACGGGGTCATAGTCAACATTGCGGTTGGGTACGGCGGGCGCCAAGAAATCGTCGACGCCGTGCAGACACTCATCCGCAGCGAGGCTGCCAAGGGGACCTCGGCGGAGGATATCGCCAAGCTTGTCGACGTAGACTTGATCACCGAACACCTTTACACCAAGGGTTTGCCTGATCCGGACCTGGTTATCCGCACCTCAGGGGAGCAGCGCCTGTCGGGATTCTTGCTTTGGCAGGCGGCTTATTCCGAGATCTGGTTTACGGATACCTACTGGCCGGCTTTCCGGCGCGTTGACTTTCTGCGGGCTTTGCGGGACTACTCCCAGCGTTCCCGCCGCTTTGGCAAGTAGCGCAGTGGCTCTCTAGAGCTTGCGCATGCGGACTTGTTCGACCAAGTGATGCGAGCCCTTGCGTAGAACTAGGGAGGCGCGCACCCGGGTGGGCAGGATATTCTCCACCAGGTTGGGCAGGTTGATGGATTGCCAGATTTCGCGAGCTTGGGCGAAGGCCTCTTCATCATCCATGTCGGCGAAGGAAGCGAAGTGCGCGCCTGGTTCGCGGAATGCGGTGTGGCGAAGCTTGAGGAAGCGCTCGATGTACCAAGTCTCAATGTCGTCGACGCGGGCGTCGACGTAGACGGAGAAGTCGAAGAGATCAGAGACCATGAGCGTCGGCCCCGTCTGGAGGACATTGAGTCCCTCCAGGATGAGGATGTCAGGCTGGCGCACCACTTGGTAGTCATCCGGAACGATGTCATAGGAAATATGCGAGTAGAGCGGCGCTTTAACCTCGGCCTTCCCGGATTTCACATCGGTGACGAAGCGCATGAGGGCGCGGCGATCGTAGGACT
Source organism: Corynebacterium sp. UBA4397 (assembly GCF_002390965.1). Classification (NCBI taxonomy): domain Bacteria; kingdom Bacillati; phylum Actinomycetota; class Actinomycetes; order Mycobacteriales; family Corynebacteriaceae; genus Corynebacterium; species Corynebacterium sp. UBA4397. Next base: position 7,939 of record NZ_DGRD01000036.1, on the reverse strand, counting down.
CCGGGAAGCCCTTGCGCTGCATGAGCCCGCGCTCCTTGAGCGTCACCGTCGGATAAAGGAAGCCATCCGTGGTAATGAGGTCGACCTTGGGGTGGCTTTCCCAGCGCTGTAGCAGGACCTGGAGAAGGCGGGCGGTGGTGGACTTGCCGACGGCGACCGAACCTGCCACACCAATGACAAAGGGCACGTGGGTGGGAGGGTTTCCCAAGAAAGATTCCGTGGCAGCGGTCAGCCTTTGGCGCGCGGCGACCTGCATGTGAATGAGGCGCGAGAGCGGCAAGTAGACCTCTGCTACCTCGTTGAGGTCGATGCGGTCACCGATGCCAGAGAGCTCCTCGACCTCTCTGGCAGTAAGCACCTGGGGCATCGAGTTACGTAAATTTCGCCAGGTATCACGATTGAAATCGAGGTAGGGGTTGGAGTCGGTGATTCTCGCCATCTGCTTATTGTGGCATTGCCTGAATGGAATATCAGCCAACGTGGCCGGAATTCGGCTGGGATTGGTTAGTATATAAACCGGCCATCAATCCTTGTATAGATAAGGGGACTTTTGTTTCCATGACTTCCCATAACTCCAACGACGTGCGTTACAGTGAGCTGCGCGATCTTGACCCCGATGTATTCGAGGCCATCAACGGCGAGATTTCCCGCCAGCGCGACACCCTGGAAATGATCGCCTCGGAGAACTTCGTTCCCCGCGCAGTCCTGCAGGCGCAGGGCTCGGTGCTGACCAACAAATACGCCGAGGGTTACCCCGGCCGCCGCTATTACGGCGGCTGTGAGTTCGTCGACGTGATCGAGGATCTGGCTAGGGATCGCGCCAAGGCCCTCTTTGGAGCAGAATTCGCCAACGTTCAGCCCCACTCCGGCGCGCAGGCAAATGCGGCTGTGCTTTCCGCGCTGGCCAACCCTGGTGACAAGATCCTCGGGCTTTCCTTGGCCCACGGCGGTCACCTCACACACGGCATGAAGCTCAACTTCTCCGGAAAGCTTTACGATGTCGCTGCCTACGAGGTCGATCCGGAGACCATGCAGATCGACATGGACAAGCTGCGCGAGCAGGCCATCGCCGAGAAGCCCAAGGTCATCATCGCCGGCTGGTCGGCATACCCGCGCACCCTTGACTTCGCCGCCTTCCGTTCCATCGCTGATGAGGTCGGGGCCTACCTGTGGGTAGACATGGCACACTTCGCAGGACTCGTTGCTGCGGGCCTGCATCCCTCTCCCGTGCCCTATGCCGATGTCGTTTCCACCACGGTCCACAAGACCTTGGGCGGACCACGCTCGGGCCTTATCTTGGCCAAGCAGGAGTTTGCTAACAAGATCAATTCCGCGGTGTTCCCCGGTCAGCAGGGCGGTCCGCTCATGCACGTGGTGGCTGCTAAGGCTATCGCGCTCAAGATTGCTGCGAGCGAAGAGTTCAAGAAGCGTCAGGAGCGCACGCTAGAAGGTGCGCGTATCTTGGCTGAGCGCTTGACCGCAGCGGATACCAAGGCCGCAGGCGTAGATGTTCTCACCGGCGGAACCGATGTTCACCTCGTCTTGGCGGATCTGCGCAATTCGGAACTCGATGGTCAGCAGGCTGAAGATCTGCTCCACGAGGTGGGTATCACGGTCAACCGCAATGCGGTGCCTAATGATCCCCGTCCCCCGATGGTGACCTCCGGCCTGCGCATTGGTACTCCTGCGCTGGCTACTCGCGGTCTCGACGCCGCTGCCTTTAGCGAGGTCGCCGACATTATCGGCACGGCCCTCGCGGCGGGCAAGAACGCTGACGTGGCTGCCTTGCGTGCCCGCGTTGCCAAGGTCACCGAGCAGTTCCCACTCTATGAGGGCTTGGAAGACTGGAAGCTGGTTTAAGCTTCCGGCTCAGGGCGAGGGGACTTCTCCTCGCCCTCGCGTGCTTCCGCATGGGCGGTGCGCGCTTGGCGCAGCCACTCGGGCTGGTCCTGCAAAAGGGCAGTAATCTCCGCAGTGGTCAGCGGGCGATCGAGCTCGTTCTTCTTCAGCGCGGTCACGGAAATACCCAGCTTCTGCGCCACGACCGGGCGCGGGTGCGGCCCCGTCCGGCGCAGCTCCGCCAGCCACTCCGGAGGATTTGTCTGCAGCTCGCGCAGCTGCGCGTGAGTAACCGCGGTGTTTTGGAACTCTTCGGGGGCGGCGGGCAGGTAAATGCCGAGTTTCTTCGCCGCGGTTTGCGCGCGCATGGCGGTGCCGGATGGTTGCGTATTTGAATCAGTCACGCTGCCTACCGTAGCACCTCCAGTACTATAAGCTGCATGCTTTACGTTGCCTTCGTCACTGGAACAGAACCCGGGAAGTGGTTCACTCGCTTTCGAGAGAATACCGCTCACGGTGGCCTTGAGACGGCCGCGGCCGATGACGCGCTCGCGGAAGTCCTAGCCGGCCATGCTGACGTGGCGATAGCACGCATACCCCGCGAGGGGGGAGACTCGCGGGTCGGTGAAGGCTTTCATCAGGTGTTCCTTTATGAAGAGGCCCCCGGCGTTGCGGTGCCGAAGGATTCAATTTACGCCGAGATGGGGGAGGACGTCGCCAAGCAGGATCTTGCCGGGGAGATCATCAACTATCGCCTCGGGGACGATGGCGCCGTGGACGTGGCGGCCGTGCGGGCCGGACTGCAGGTGGTCGGCGCGAACGTCGGCATCGTTATTGCGCCGCGTCCGTTGCTCAAAGTTTTGAGCAAGAAGCAGGTCAAGCCCTTGGGTCTGAACGATCCGGAGGTGCCGCGCACCGCGATTGTCCTGATTTGGCCCAAGGACAAGGACGGCGATGCCATCCAGGACTTCGTCGGCATTACCAAGGGACGCACCGCAAACTCCTCGCGGCAGGAGAAGCCGAAGCGCTCGGCGCGAGAAAAGGCGCAGCGGCGGGCAAAGGTGGCGCAGCCCCCCTCGCCTCGCACTGCCAGCAAGCGGGGGCGACGTCGCTGAGGGCAGGGCGGGTTTTCTAAGAATTCATCTTCCACCCATGTAATTTCCACCTCGGGCTTCTACTTTGGGCCTTAGCCGAGTGGGTGGCGGCGCGCTGCAGCGTCGCCTTTGCACAAGGCTCCGGAAGATTCCACTACGCTTTTCCGCTCGGCACGCGCCGGTGCTTATCAGCTACTAGGTGCGTTGTGGGGTGGAGATTACTAAGGGAGAACCCTGCCACCATGACCCAGCCAAAAGTACTTTATCGGCCACAGCGCGAAGGCCGAGTAGCCACCACAACCTTCGTCATCGACACCTCGGTATTGCTCTCAGATCCGTGGGCGTTGAAGAAGTTCGCGGAGCACGAGGTGGTCCTGCCCATCGTCGTCATCTCCGAATTGGAAGCAAAACGTCATCACCCAGAGCTTGGCTGGTTCGCCCGCCAGGCGCTTCGCTTTTTGGAGGACTTGCGGTCCACCTATGATGCGCTCGACCAGCCGGTTCCAGTCAACCTCGATGGTGGCACGCTGCGCGTCGAACTCAACCACCAGGATCAGTCGCTGCTGCCCGAGGCCTTCCGCGGTTCCGGAGGAGACCAGCGCATCTTGGCTTGCGCCCTCAACCTCGCTCGCGAAGGAAAAGATACGGTGCTCGTGACCAAGGATGTACCGCTGCGCGTCAAAGCAGGGGCAGTGGGGCTGAGCGCGGATGAGTACCACGCTCAGGATGTCGTGCTTACCGGTTACACAGGCACGGCGACGGCCTTCGTCTCCCCGGCAGACATCGACGAGCTATTCCGGGACGGAGAGGTAAACCTGGATGAGGTCGTGACCACCACTGACATCCGCATCTGCGACCTTCCCGTTCACTGCGGTATTACGCTGAACGCCAGTGGGCAATCTGCTTTAGGGCGCGTGACTGCGGAAGGGACCGTGCGCTTGGTGCACGGGGACACTAGCGCTTTTGGGCTGCGTGGGCGTTCTGCGGAGCAACGCCTCGCTCTAGATCTCCTCATGGATCCGGAGGTAGGCATTGTCTCCATCGGCGGGCGGGCAGGAACCGGAAAGTCGGCCTTGGCCCTGTGCGCAGGGCTGGAGGCGGTGCTCGAGCGCGGGGAGCACCGCAAGATAATCGTCTTTCGGCCCATGTACGCCGTGGGTGGCCAGGACCTGGGCTACCTGCCCGGCAGCGAGGCGGAGAAAATGAACCCCTGGGCGCAGGCGGTCTACGACACGCTCGACGGATTGGTGTCGAGCAACGTCATGGAGGAAGTCCTTGACCGCGGGCTCATCGAGGTCCTGCCCCTAACGCACATTCGTGGGCGCTCTTTGCACGATGCCTTCGTCATCATCGATGAGGCGCAGTCTTTAGAGCGTAACGTGCTGCTCACGGTCTTGTCGCGGCTTGGCCGTGGCTCGCGCGTGGTGCTCACGCACGACGTCGCCCAGCGCGATAACCTGCGCGTTGGCCGCCACGATGGGGTACAGGCCGTCATCGAAAAGCTCAAAGGGCACGAGCTTTTTGCACACGTCACCCTGCAGCGTTCTGAGCGCTCCCGGATTGCGGAACTGGTCACGGATCTCCTCGAAGGGGATTGCTAGAGGTCTAGGTACTTCGTGCTGATGGCCGGGGAAATTGCGACTTGGGCATTCTCGCGATTAGGATACGGGTCTTTCCCCAATTATCAGTCGCAATTTTGAAGATTGTGTAGCCGAATGAGACGGAGTAGCGCGATAATGGTCAACATGACAGAGAAAGACTCTAAGAAGAGCTTTAATATCCGCCCTTTCAATACTGCGGATTATCCGCAGATGCAGAAGATCTATGAGCAAGGTCTGCGCTCGGGGCATGCCTCTTATGAGACTAATGCGCTGACTCTTGAGCAGTTCAGCAGCTCCAAGATCATGGCTTCGGTTTTCGTTGCCGTCGAGACCGATGATGACTCCAAGGTCTTGGGCTGGGTATCAGCGGCGCCGATTTCCTCGCGCTCGGTGTTTCACGGCGTAGTTGAGGATTCGATTTATATCGATTCTTCCGCCCAAGGTCGTGGCATTGCCGGGGCTTTGCTAGACAAGCTCATTGCTACGTGCGAAGAGTTGCACAAGTGGGCCATTCACTCGTGGATTTTCCCCGAGAATGAAGGTTCGGCGGCCCTGCATAAGTCGCGCGGATTCGTGAAAGTGGGTACGTATTCTCACCTGGCGAAGATGACTTATGGTGATCTCGCCGGCTCCTGGCGCGATACGGACGTTTACGAGAAGCTGCTGCCTAAGCCGAAGAATATCTAAAGAGGAATACCTAGCGCAGCGAAAATTAAACCCCTGCCGCTTTCCGCACCATGGTTTCGGTGCCGTGGAAAGCAGCAGGGGTTTTGTCTATCCTGCACGTCCTCGCTTTTGTGCAGATAGAGGATTAGGAAATGGTCTCCTTGAGGTGCTCTTCGCGCAGCGGGATGAGCAGCAGCATGGCAATGATGGTCATCGGCACCATGAGGAAGAACACAGGGGTCAATCCATCGTTATAGGCGTTGAGAATGACCTCTTTAATCGGATCCGGCAACGTGGCGACGAGCGAAGGGGTGAGTGAAGAGGAACCGTCGGCGCCTGCGAACTTTTGTGCATACTCCGCGCCTTGTGTACCCATGGACTGCAAAGCAGCCGGCATGTTCTGGCCCAGCTGATCCTTCATATTGTGAATGAACAGCGAGCCGACCAGGGAAGCGCCTACTGCGGAGCCGATCTGACGGAAGAAGTTATTCGCGGCGGTAGCGGTACCGACCAAGGAGATGGGGAAGGAGTTCTGGACGATGAGAACCAAGACCTGGAGAACAAAGCCGAGTCCGATACCGAAGAAGAGAAGCTCGATTCCCAGCTGGGTAAGGCTGGCGTGCGCCGTTAGGCGAGACATCCAGACAAGTACCGCGCTGGTGACCGCGAGTCCGAAGATGGGGTAGTACTTGTAATGACCGGTGCGGGCGATCACGAAGCCCACGGTGGTGGAGGTGCCGATGAGGCCGATCATCATCGGAATCATCATGAGGCCGGCCTTGGTGGGGGTAAGGGTGTGAACCATCTGCAGGTAGGTCGGCATGTAGCCCAAGACGCCGAACATGGCCAGACCCAAGACCACGCCGGAGGCGGTGGCCAGTGCCATATTGCGGTTCTTGAATAGAGTGACCGGGATGAGCGGTTCCTTGGCCCGCGACTCCACGAAGGTGGTCACTACGGCGCCGATGGCGGCGATGACGGCCAAGGTAATGATGGTGGGAGATCCCCACGCGTATTCGGTTCCGCCCCAAGTGGTCATGAGGATGAGCGAGGTGGTAGTAATGGCGATAAGCACGGCGCCTGCCCAGTCGAAGGACTCTAGGCGCGACTTGCCTTTACGCAGGTGTAATACCTTGACGCAGACCACCACGGCGAGAAGTCCGAGCGGAATGTTCATCCACAGGCCCCAGCGCCAACCAGGACCATCGGTGAACCAGCCACCCAAGACTGGTCCGAGGACGGAAGATAGGCCAAAGACTCCGCCCATGATTCCCATAAACTTGCCGCGCTCGCGGGATGAGGTGACCTCGGCGACGATGGCCTGGGAAGAAATCATCATGAATCCGGCGCCGAAGCCCTGGATTGCGCGGCCAATAATCAGCAGCGTCATCGTGTGAGCAAACCCGCCGATGGTGGAGCCGATGATGAATACTACGATGCCACCGATGTAGAGCCATTTGCGGCCGAGCATGTCACCGAGCTTGCCGGAGATGGGCATAGCAATGGTCATGGTGACCAAGAAAGCAGAGATGACCCAGCTCATGTGGTCGACGCCACCGAGCTCACCGACGATGGTCGGCAAAGCGGTGGAGAAGATCATCTGCCCAAGGGAGCTCATCAACATAGTGAGAATGAGCGCCGAGAAGATAACTCCAAGGTTGTCTGCTCGGCTTCGTCCTGCTGCTGGAGCAGGCGTGATCGCTGTGTCTACCATCAGGATCCTTTCCTAAAAGTGTTCATTAATTCAATTGCTTTATCAAAGCGCTCTTCGATGCTCATCGCTGAATCGAAGTCTGGGGAAGCCATAGCCAACCACAGCACTTCGCGCGCGATTCCTCCGATAATGAGAGCCTCGGTCTCTGCGGAACAATCTGAGAGGCGGCGTAGTTCCGGTTCGGCCTCCAGCCGTTGCCGGATGAGACGGGAGATTTCGACAGCCTTAGCCCGGTGTCTGCCCATCGCCGACAATGCGGCGGCTGGGTCTGAGGCAATCCTTTGCCTGCGCTCCGCGATGACATCGCTGGAGTAGTGACCCTGCAGGTGAGTCTTGAGGAGATCGAGCGTGAGTTTTAGCACGCTGTCAGTCGGAGTGTTGAGGAAGTAGTCGCGCCTGTCGGAGTCGACGAGAGTGCTCGAGGCGCCGAGTACAGCGGAGTCCTTCGAATCGAAATAGTTAAAAAATGTGCGGCGCGAAATCCCCGCATTCTCGCAGATTTCCTCGACCGTGACATCGCTAAAGCCCCTCTCATCTACCAGCTTGGTAGCGGAGTCCTCTATGCGCTGTCGCGTCTCGATTCTCTTCTGCTCGCGTAATGATAATTCTTCTTGCACAGGGTGCAATCTTATGCCGAGTGTAAAGTTTTGCCAACCATGGCCGTGGTGATCTTTCTTTCCCGAGTCTGCTTTTGGGAAGCAATGTCACATTTCGGGCCCAAGCAAAAGAAATCAGACATGGGTTTATAGGCCTTCCGGTCTTAGAGTGCGTGGTGGGAGTGGCGGGCAAAAAGCGAGTCCCTTCCCGGTATTTTCCGGGATCATCTCCACCGCAAAGCCCGATTCCTGCCCGCTTGCCCGCTGGGGTTTGTTTTGGGGTGCTGGAAGTCGCCGCCTGGCTTGTTGGCCTAACGGCTGATGTGTGGTGGCTGCCAGACTATTGTCCCGCCCTTACGGGTAAGGCGCCCGCGCCGTGGTGGCGCATTCGGATCATCCTCATTAACCCCGTCGTGGTAGTTACACAAG
>NZ_DGRD01000042.1:66074-75865 GCF_002390965.1 Corynebacterium sp. UBA4397 | reverse complement strand
CCGCACACCAGCCGTTAGGACAACAAGCCAGGCGGCGACTTCCGGCACCCCAAAACAAACCCCGGTGGGGAAACCAACAATGAGCAGGACTATGACTGCGCGGTGGTCATAATCCCGGAAAATACCGACAAGGGACTCGCTTCTTATATGTCAGTCCCACCACGCACTCTAAAACCCAGAAGAGCCGCTTAGCTTCCAGCAAGCGCGCAAAGGGCGGCACCTTTTCTCCATAAAAGAGAAGGTGCCGCCCATAATCACAGCGCAACTAAACGCTGCGCGTTGAAGGTCTGAGTCCTAGCCGCTGTAGGTCTGCAGCAAGTTGAGACCAACGATGCAAGCCAACCAGATGATAACCATGACGATGGTATAGCGGTCGAGGTTCTTCTCAACCACAGTGGAACCGGACAGGTTGGACTGCACGCCTCCGCCGAAGAGGCTGGAAAGCCCGCCGCCCTTGCCCTTGTGCAGGAGCACGAACACAGTCATTAGGACCGCGCTGATCACCAGGACGATTTCCAGGGCCAAGATCATGAGTATATTTCCTCGCTTTACTGTTGCGCTCTACCGCTGCCACGTTGGTGGCTTTGAGGCTGGCGCGGAAAGGTGTTATTGCTCGAAGCAATTGCTCCCGATAACTCTACACTATGTAGCAAAAGGTCACCCACCGCGCCGCGCTCTATGACTTAAGTTAGGCAACCGTGTTGGCGGCATTAGCAGCCAACTTGGCAAAGTCCTCACCCACCAGCGAGGCGCCGCCGATCAGTCCACCGTCAACATCGGGCTTGCCCACAATCTCAGCCACCGAATCAACTTTGACGGAGCCGCCGTAGAGAATACGAATGCCAGCTGCTACATCTTCGCCAGCGAGGTCCTTGATGAGACCGCGAATGGCAGCGCACACTTCTTGGGCGTCCTCTGCGGAGGCTACCTTGCCAGTGCCGATTGCCCAGACTGGCTCATAGGCAATGACCGTCTTTGCTAGCTGCTCGGGGGTGAGCCCCGCCAAGGAGTTGCGGGTCTGGGTAACCACGAAGTCCACGTGAGTTCCCGCCTCGCGAACGTTGAGCGGCTCGCCCACGCAGACGATGGGGCTGATGCCCTTTGCCAGAGCAGCGGCAGCCTTTTCTGCTACGAGCTGGTCGGTCTCACCGTGGTACTCACGGCGCTCGGAGTGTCCGACGATGGCCCAGGTGCAGCCGAGTTTAGCCAGCATCTTACCGGAGATCTCCCCGGTGTATGCGCCAGACTCATGGGAGGAAATGTCCTGCGCGCCGTAGCTGACCTGCAGCTTATCCCCTGCGACGAGGATCTGGATGCTGCGGATATCGGTGAAGGGGACGAGGTAGGCCACATCGACCTTCTCGTAGTAGTCCTTCGGCAATGCGAAAGCGAATTTCTGCACCGAAGCAATGGCCTCGAGGTGGTCGAGATTCATCTTCCAGTTACCAGCAATCAGTGGAGTACGTGCCATTTTTGATTCCTTACTCTAGTTAAAAGACTCTAGTGAGACTCTGTTTAGATCAACTGTGCCTAGCGCGCCTGGCCTAGGCCTCGAGGACGGCGATTCCTGGCAGTTCCTTGCCTTCGAGGTACTCGAGGGAAGCGCCGCCACCGGTGGAAATGTGGCTGAATCCGTCTTCATTAAGACCGAGGGTGCGAACCGAGGCCGCGGAGTCACCGCCGCCTACCACGGTGAAGGAGCCGTTGTTGGCAGTGGCGTCAATAATCGCCTGGGCGACGCCAGCGGTGCCCTTGGAGAAGGCTTCCATCTCAAACACGCCCATGGGCCCATTCCAGAATACGGTCTTGGAGGTGGCGATGACGTCGCCGAAGGCCTTGACAGACTCCGGTCCGATGTCGAGGGATTGCCAACCTGCAGGGATGCCATCTAGGGCTACGACCTTGTGCTCAGCGTTGGCATCAAAGTCGGAAGCTGCGACGAGGTCCACTGGCAGGACAATCTTGTCTCCGAAGCGCTCCAGCAGGTCCTTACAAGCGCCGATTTGGTCCTCCTGCAGCAGGGACTTTTGAACGTTGTAGCCCTGTGCAGCCAGCAGGGTGTAGCACATGCCGCCGCCGATGATGACCTTGTCGGCCTTGTCTGCGAGAGCCTCGATGACACCAAGCTTGTCGGAGACTTTGGCGCCACCGAGCACCACCACGTAGGGGTGTGCAGGATCTTTGGCCACGGTGGAAAGGACGGTGATTTCTTTCTCCACGAGTTTGCCGGCGTAGGCGGGCAGGCGCTTGGCGACGTCGTACACAGAGGCCTGGGCACGGTGAACCACGCCGAATCCGTCAGAGACGAAGGCTCCGTTGTCCGCCGCCAAGGCCGCGAGCTCGTCAGCGAAGACACCTCGCTCGGCCTCGTCCTTGGAGGTCTCACGAGGATCGAAGCGAACGTTCTCGATGAGCATGACATCACCGTCATTGAGACCATTGGCGCGTTCGTGTGCGTCCTCGCCGACGACATCGCTGGCCAGTGCCACGTACTGACCGAGGGCCTCAGATAGGGCCTCCGCTACCGGTGCCAAAGAGTACTTGGGGTTGACCTGCCCCTTCGGGCGGCCCAGGTGAGCCGACAAGATGACCTTTGCGCCACCGTCTACGAGGGCCTTGATGGTAGGAAGTGAGGCCGTGATGCGCCCGGAGTCGGTGATGTTGCCTTCCTCATCGAGGGGGACGTTGAAATCCGAACGTACCAGGATGTGGCGGGATTCTACGCCTTCGTTGAGCAGGTCTTCGAGCTTCTTAAAAGCCATTGTTAATCCTCTTCTTTCTGAGAATGTCGTGCAGGGTTAGCTATTGAACACAATACCGGCCCCTTGCGGCGCCGTCAGGCACTACAAGGGGCCGGTATCCTCTTCATGAAAAGATGTGAGCTACAGGGCGTTCGCGACCTGGTTGGTCAGGCGAACGAGCTGGTTGGTGTAACCCCACTCGTTGTCGTACCAGCCAAGAACCTTGACCAAGTTGCCGTTGGAGACCTTGGTCATGCCCGAGTCAAAGATGCAACCGTGGGAATCGGTCACGATGTCGGTGGATACCAGCGGGTCCTCGGTGTAAGCGAGGGTCTCGCCGAACTCACCGGTAGCGGCCTCCTTGATGGCTGCGTTGATCTCCTCGGCGGTTACGTCACGGGAAGCAAGGAAGGTGAGGTCGGTGGCGGAGCCGGTGATAACCGGAACGCGCATTGCATAGCCATCAAGCTTGCCCTTGAGCTGCGGGAGAACCAAGGCCACGGCCTTAGCTGCACCGGTGGAGGTGGGCACCATGTTGACAGCGGCGGCGCGGCCACGACGGAGGTCGCGGTGAGGAGCATCCTGCAGACGCTGGTCGCCGGTGTAGGCGTGGACGGTGGTCATCAGGCCGTTTACGATGCCGAACTTCTCATCCAAGACCTTGGCCATGGGAGCCAAGCAGTTGGTGGTGCAGGAAGCTGCGGAGATGACGTTGTGGTTAGCGGGGTCATAGTCGTCCGAGTTCACGCCGTAGACGAAGGTGCCGTCAACGTTCTTGCCCGGTGCCGAAATGATGACCTTCTTCACGCCGGAGGCGAGGTGAGCCTTTGCAGCTTCGCCGTCGGTGAAGAAGCCAGTGGACTCCACAACGATATCGACATTGTGATCGGACCACTTCAAGTTCTTAGGATCGCGCTCTTCCGACACGGCGATGCGGTGGCCGTTGACGGTGATGGACTCATCATCGAACTCGATGTCGCCGTCGAAGCGACCCAGCACGGAGTCATACTTGAGCAGGTTAGCAAGAGCGCCGTTGTCGGTCAGGTCATTGACTGCGACAACTTCCAAGTTGCTGTCTCCCTGCGCTACAGCGCGGAAGAAGTTACGGCCGATGCGGCCAAAGCCATTGATACCTACGCGGATTGTCACTGTAGTTTCTCCTCAAAGATTCGATTCAATATGTCTGTGATATCTGTGGGGTCTACCAGGGTGACTTCTGCACAGTGCGCGTTAGCGACAGGCGCTAACAGTGAGCGTTTGTGAAGCCCTCGGTCTTTCCCAACAAGGCCGATAGTACCCACGGTTTTCGCAGCGCGCAGGGCCTGCGCAAGTGCGGGATCTTTTTCTGAAGAATGCCAAGAAAAGGCGTATACTAGTCCCCCTTCATTCGCTCAAGTGATAGAAAGTTGCTGTACAGCACGCCCTATGCCCGTTTATGTGGGTTTATATTTGTTTAGGTGTTATATCTCACTCGGTCAATTTTCCGAGGCTTGGGGCTCAACCCCACTTATGCATGAAAAACGGACACCATATCCATGCAAACGCTTGCACGGTAATGGTGTCCGTTCGGGCATACTTGAAGGCTCGCTTCAAGAAAGGCTCGCTTCAAGATCGGCCAGAGTCTAGAACCTATGAGTCTTCAAAAAGCTCCTCAGACAGAGACTCACTAGTATCCGGGATTCGCAGCTCCTCCGCACGCTTATCCGCCATAGACAGCAAACGGCGGATACGCCCAGCTACGGCATCCTTGGTCATCGGTGGATCAGCCAAGCGACCAAGCTCTTCCAGCGAGGCCTCCTTGTGCTGAACGCGCAGGAGACCAGCGTCGGCGAGGTGCTCCGGGACATCGTCTCCCAAGATTTCCATTGCCCTCTTAACGCGGGCCGCGGCAGCCACCGCCGCTCGCGCCGAGCGCCGCAAATTGGCGTCATCGAAGTTATCAAGGCGCTTAGAAGTGTCCTGAGCCTCACGCTTGACGCGTTTCTTCTCCCACGCCAGACGCGTGACTTGCGCGCCCATACGGGTTAGCAGAGCGCCGATAGCATCGCCGTCTCGCAAGACGACACGATCCGTTCCGCGGGTTTCCTTCGTCTTAGCGGATAGCCCTAGGCGCCTCGCGCAACCCACGAGAGCCAATGCTGCCTCTTGGCACGGGCACGCAACCTCCAAAGAAGAGGAACGCCCCGGTTCGCTCACAGATCCCTGCGCCAAAAAAGCGCCCCGCCACGCAGCCTCCGTATCGGAGATCGAGCCCGCGATCACCTGTGGAGGCAGGCCCACCACTAGGTTTCCAGAGCGCGTGACCAATCCAAGGCGGCGAGCCAATTCCTTGGCACCGTTGCCGATTCTCAACTGGACGCGAGTCTTCTTATGCGAGCTGCGCGAAGGACCGACCACGTGACTGGTTGCCTTGATACCGAAAAGCGCATCTAGTTCTGCGATCAGGCGATCGGCGATGCGCTGGCTGTCGAGTTCGATCTCGAAAGACATCTGATCCCCGTGAACAAGCAATTCCCCACCGAAGCGCAAAATAGCGGCCACTTCCGCCGAGCGGGCAGACTGACGCGTTAGCGACACCGTGGAAAGCTCATCCTTGATCTGCTCAGTCAATGAAGCGGTCAACCTCTAGCCCCTTTCTCAGACTCAAGACCGCCCGGCACAGCGATGGTTTTGATCTCGCCGAGCCTCGGGCGGCATCCATTAAACACCTCATCATAGCGCGTGCCCTGGAAGCCTGCGCGCTCGATCTCCTCCAAGCAACCCTGTTGTGGGCACCCGTTAACTACTCCGATCTGGAGAGATATCCTTCTGATGAGCCTCTGCACTGTTGAACTCGCGATAGATGTCCAAAATCGCCGCTGCAAGCTTGTCTGGGTCATGCTTATTAATCGCAACCCCATCTTCGGTGACTACTCTGACATCGGCAAATACCACCTTGGCGCCTAAGACTTGAGCCGCTTTTTGCAGGTAGATCCTTTCGCTTTGGGAGGGCAGTGCATTTTCGTCGACCAGCACGCGGTCAATGCTTAAACTTTGAGCGTGCTGAGCCAAGACGTGGAGGTGCCGCTCCGCGGAGAAACCATGGGTCTCCCCTGGCTCGGCGCTGAGGTTGAGGATCACAAGCCTTAAGGCATCCGACTCACTGATCGCTTGCACAATGTCCGGCACCAGCACGTGGGGCAGAACCGAACTGAACCAAGAGCCCGGGCCGAGCGTAATAAGATCCGCCATGTGCAGCGCATCAAGAGCATCGGCATTGGCGGGCGCATCCTCCGGCAAGATCTTTACCCGGCGCACCTGCCCGGGTGTCGATGCCACAGCCACCTGGCCGCGAACCGGCCTCATTACACGCGGATCATCATCCAGGCCTGCAACCTCTGCCTCGATCTCCAACGGCTGATTGACCACGGGGAAAACCCGCCCGCGTGAATTAGTTAGCTCTGCGACCACATCGAGAGCCGCCTGATAGTTGTCTAGTACCCCTGTGAGCCCAGCGATGAGCAGATTTCCTACCGCGTGGCCAGCCATGGCCCCTGTTCCGCCGAAACGATGCTGTAGGGTTCGCGCCCACAGATCACCGACGGGGTCTTCGCCGGCCAGCGCGGCCAACGCCATGCGTAGATCCCCGGGCGGAATGATGTCTAGTTCTCGGCGCAGCCGGCCGGAAGAACCACCATCATCGGCGACGGTGACGATAGCTGATATCTGCTCAGCGCCACTTCTCTGCGCGGCGAGCAGGGTCTGATAAAGCCCATGACCGCCGCCTAGGCTGACCATGTGGGTGGGTGAAGACATAGGCCTAGTGTTACTCCTTGGTTGGATCATGTCTCCTGCCTCTATCCGCGCGCAATATCGCGGTGCAGGGTGCTAACCTCGAGCTGATCGTTGCAGCTGAGGCGCCGGGCAAGCTCCTCGACAACTGCAACGGAGCGGTGATGGCCGCCGGTACAACCAACGGCCACGGTAATAAAGTTCTTTCCCTCGTGCCGATAGCCAGCAAGCATGGAATCAAACATGGTGACGAAGCTGGAGATAAACTCCTCCGCTGCCGGCTGCGAGAGCACGTAGTCAGCCACCGGTTCATCGGTGCCGCGATAGCCGCGCAGCTCCGGAACCCAATAAGGATTGGGTAGGAAGCGCACATCGACCACGAGGTCTGCATCGCGCGGGGAGCCATGCTTGAAGCCAAAGGACTCCACCGTTACGTGTTGGCGGTTGCCGCGCATCTCGCCGAAAGAGGCCTCAATTGCGCGGCGAAGATCGTGGATGGAGAGGTTAGTGGTGTCGATGATGACATCGGCACGATCACGCAGCTCAGCTAGTACCTCGCGCTCACGTTGAATACCGGCCTTGAGAGTATCTTGGCCCTGCAGAGGATGGGTGCGCCGCACTGAGTCAAAGCGTCGAATCAACACATCATCCCGGGCGTCGAGGAAGAGCACCGTTGGCTCCATGTCGAGCTTGGTCAACTGGGCAATGGTTTCCATCATTGAGCCGGGGAACATGCGGGAGCGCACATCGGTCACGGCCGCGACCTTGTTGACCTCAGTCTCCTTCAGCGCGCACAACTGCAATAGGTCCACGATGGCCCGCGGCGGGATGTTATGGGCCACGTAATAGCCCTTGTCCTCCAGGACTTTGGCCGCAGAGGACAAGCCTCCGCCAGACATACCAGTAACGAGGATTGGCGGTGTCTCAAATTGCGTCATGACAGTCAGTCTACTTCTTTCTGCCCCGCAGAGCGGAGCTCAAAAAGCTAACTTGAGGCAACTGCTAGAGGCAACTATAGGTGCTGCAAGGAATCAAATACCGTCTGCGCTAGCTTCGGCCCAAACCCCTTCACCTGCGCGATCTCCTCCACCGTGGCCTGCTTGAGCTGCTTGACTGAACCGAAGTGCTTGACCAAGTCGGTGCGGCGCTGCGGTCCTAGACCAGGAATGGAATCGAGGACAGAGCTGCGCATGCGTTGAGATCGCTGCTGGCGGTGGTAGGTAATGGCAAAGCGGTGCGCCTCGTCGCGGATCTGCTGAAGGAGAAATAGAGCCTGCGAGTTTCGGGGCAAGATCACCGGATCGTCCTCGCCGGGGACCCAGATCTCCTCGAGGCGCTTGGCTAGGCCCACGAGAGTGACGTCGACAATGCCCAACTCATCGAATACTGCCTGCGCGGCTGCCACCTGTGGCGCACCACCGTCAACGATGAAAAGCTGCGGAGGATAAGCAAAGCGACGTCCCGCCTCGGCGGATTCCTCTATCACCTTCTCCTCGGCAAAGCTCGACTGCTCGAGCTCCTCATCCGGGTTGGCCCGCTTGTCCTCGTGGTGGCGCCTGAATCGGCGGCGGGTGACCTCTGCTATCGAGCCGACATCGTCGGAGCGCCCGTCACCGGCGGCCTCCTTGATGCGATAGCGGCGATAGTCGGACTTGCGCGGCAGACCGTCCTCGAATACCACGAGGGAAGCCACCACATCGGTGCCCTGGATATGGGAAATGTCGGTGCACTCGATGCGCAAAGGCGCTTGCTCCATGCCCAACGCTTCCTGGATGTCTTGCAGTGCCGCAGAACGCGCAGTGAGATCTCCCACACGCTTGAGCTTGTGCTGCCGCAGCTGATCCTTGGCGTTGCGCTCGACGGTCTCTAGAAGTGCGCGCTTGTCCCCGCGCTGGGGAACGCGAATGTCGATCTTCGCGCCACGCAGCTCCTCGAGGACGGAAACAACTTCCGGGGCCTCCTCCGGCATGACTTGGACCAAGATCTCGCGCGGGATAACCCGCACCGCCTTGGCGTGGGCGTGGGACTCTTGGTCGACCCCGCGCCGCGTGACATCGGCAGCTAGGGCGGCATCCTCAATTATCTCCTCTTGCTCCCGCTCGACGGCGTCGGAATAAAACTGGATGAGGAAGTTCTGCAACAAGGCGGGCAGCGAGGGATCCGCGTCGCCCTCCTCTAGTGGCTGCGCGGTGGCTTCATCACCCACCCGCTCGACAACCCAGCCGCGCTGGCCGCGAATCCGCCCATCGCGGACATGAAAAATCTGCACGGCGGCCTCGAGCTGATCGGAGCTAAAAGCAATGAGATCCGCATCCGTCCCATCGGAGAAAACCACTGCCTGCTGCTCCATGATCTTGTTGATTGCGCCCAGATCATCACGCAGCCGCGCAGCCCTTTCAAACTCCAGGTTCTCCGCCGCCTCCTCCATCTGCTTGTTGAGCTGGCGCACGACGGGGGCGGTGTTGCCGTTCATGAAAGAAATAAGTCTATTGACCGTCGCGCGATGCTCTTCTTTGCTCACTCGACCGATGCACGGCGCATCACACTTGCCGATATAGCCCAAGAGGCAAGGCCGCCCCAAGCGTTCATGGCGGTTATATACGCCCTTGGCGCAGGTGCGCATGGGAAACACGCGCGTGAGAAGATCGAGAGTTTCTCTGACCGCCCAGGCATGGGAATAAGGGCCGAAGTAGCGAACTCCCTTGCGCCGCGGACCGCGGTAGAAGAAGGCCCGCGGGACGGTTTCCCCCACGGAGACTGCCAACATTGGATACGTCTTGTCATCGCGATACATGACGTTGAAGCGGGGATCAAAGCGTTTGATCCACGTGTACTCCAGCTGTAGTGCCTCTACTTCGCTGGCGACGACGGTCCACTCCACCGAAGCGGCGGTGAGCACCATCTGCCGGGTCCGCGGATGCAGCTGGGTTAAGTCCTGGAAATAGTTGGAAAGGCGAGCCCGCAGGTTCTTCGCCTTACCTACATAGATGACTCGCCGATTTTCGTCCCTGAACTTATAGACGCCCGGATCTGTAGGTATCGCACCTGGTGCGGGGCGATAGGTCGTGGGATCTGCCATGCACGCCCCGCCTAATCTTGGGGCATGTATTTGGCTTCCAAGTCACGGAAGCGCCGCACGCTGTCAATGACGGTGGACTTGTCCCCTGACTGTAAGGCCCAGACCGGAACGTATTCGAAATTAGGCAGCTCCAGGCGTGCCATCCGGTCTCCCTCGGGAAAAGAAAGCCCGTAGAGAACCTGCCAGGGATAAAAACGCGT